>DASVAI010000344.1:0-2662 GCA_036376445.1 Acidobacteriaceae bacterium | reverse complement strand
TGCTGCCTTCCGCCTGGGCGAGCTGGTCGGCGATGCCTATCGTGAGGCCATCTGGCGGTCCCGTATCAATCTTGCCTTTGTCACACGCAGCAACAGCGACCAGTTGGCGCAGAAGTCGTTCGAGATCACGGCCTGCGGCGGTTTTCTGCTGGCCGAGCGCACGGCGGAGCACCAGGCATGCTTCCGCGAAGATGAAGAGGCAGTCTTCTTCTCCGACTTCGAGGAGTGCCGCGCGAAGATCGATCGCTACCTGAACGATGAGCCGGCCCGCGCCAAGATTGCGGCTGCGGGACAGCAACGCGCATGGAACTCCGGCTATGACAATGACAGCGTATTGCGCCGGCTGCTGACGAAGGCCGCCGAGATGCTGGCCGTGCGGACTAAACGGTAGTGTGAGCCTTCGGCTTGCGCGTCAGCATGTAGAGCATGAAGGCCAGCGCGAAGATAGTCCCCATGCCGGCGAGCCCCAGCACGCGCAGCACGGAGACGGTATAGCGGCCCTCGCCCGGCGAGTAGTTGCAGCAGTAGAGCAGGATGAGATCGGTCGGTGAGCCGATCCGGTGATCGCTCGCCTCCAGCAGCGCCAGACGCACATCCCGCGGCTGGTATTCCACGCCGGTCAGGTACTTGGAGAGCTTGCCCTCGGGTGTCGCCACCATGATGACGCTGGAGTGTGCGAACTGCGTCATTTTGCCGTCCGGTCCCGGAACGCGCACGTAGTGGAAGCCCATCGCGCTCGCGAGCCCGGTGATCTCCGGCTGCTGCCCAATCAGGAAGTGCACGCTATCCGCAGGAACAGTGCCGCCAAGCTGCGTGATGAACTTCTGCCGCGCGGCCGCCGCATCGGCAGGCGTGTCGCTGGGATCAATGCTCGTGACGATCACGTCGTAGTCGCGCTGGGGAGCGTAGCCGGTCTGCGACAGCGAAGCCGCCAGCCCGTGCAGCACCTGCGGGCAAAGCATGGCGCATTTGTAATAGACCATCGCCATCGCCACGGGCTTCTTCGCGAAGTATTTCCCCAGCGGCTCGTTGGCGCCGGTGCTGTCGGTGAAGCGCAGGTTCAGCGGAATCTGCGTTCCGAGCCGCTGCTCTAGCCCTGCGTCTTTCAGGTAGGAAGGCGTGGACTGCGCCGATGTGCCCAGCGGCTTCTCGGCGGAGTACTGCGCGAACACAGGCACGGCGAACGAGACGGCAACCAGCAGCAGGCAAAGACGACGCAAAGCGGACCCTCTGTTACTAGATTACGCCGTCCGCAAGAAACCTTGCGGTCACTCCGTACGCAGCGCCTTCACCGGGTTGATCGATGCCGCGCGTTGCGCCGGAATAATGCTGGCGATCAATGCGCAGATTCCGAGCGCGGCGACCGCTCCGGCGAGCGCCAGCGGATCCCATCCCTTCACCTGGTAGAGCTGCGCAGAGATCAGTTTGGCGCAGCCGATCGAAATCGGAATGCCGATCGCAAGTCCGATCAGGATCTGCAGGAACGCCCCGCGCAGCACCAGCCGGATCACGTTCATGCGATCCGCGCCCAGGGCCATGCGGACGCCAATCTCGCTGGTGCGCCGCTCGACGGTGTACGCAGTGACGCCATAGAGCCCAACCGCCGCGAGCAGCAGGGCGAGGATGCCAAACAGTCCCGTCATGCGCGCCACCGCGCGCTGCTGGTCAAAGTTCGATTGCACCTGCTCTTGCAGCGTCTGGATGTTCAGTAGCGTCAGGTTCGGGTCCACATCGCTCAGCACGTGACGGACCTCCGACTCCAGTCCCTCCATGCTGCCGTGCAGCTTCAGCACCGCGCCTTCGATGTAGTGCGTCATATCATCGATGGACTGCATTAGCGCAGCGTCGTAATGAACACGCTGCGCCAAGGGGAGAAAGAAGATGGGTCGCGTCGGTTCAGTGCTTGCGGGATCCTGGTACTTGGCATCGCGAACAATACCTACGATCTCGAAGGTGTTGCTGTACTGCGGCAGGTCCAGTCCGAAGTGCGCCCCCAGCGGCTCCTCACCTGGCTTGAAGAATCGCTTCACAAAAGCTTCGTTCACCACCACGACCTTCTGCGTGGTCGCAGTGTCCTGCTCCGTAATACTGCGCCCGCGCACGATGTGCTGGCCCAGCGTCTCCAGGTAGCCGGGGTTCACGTGGTCCCAGGAAGAGCCGACCTGCTCGTTCATGTTCGGCATGCCGTGCCCCTGCCGGATCACGATCTCGCCCCAGTTGTCTTGCAGCGGCGTGTACTGTGCCAGCGCCGCGCTGTCCACGCCCGGGATGTGCGAGAGCCGGTCCTGCAGCTCGCGATACATCGCATCCAGCCTGGGCTGCGAATAGGACGAGAACGGCGCCGTCAGGCTGATGGTGACGCGATGGTTCAAGTCGTAACCGAAGTCCTGGTTCTGCATGTTTGCGAGGCTGTGGGTCAGCAGGCCGGCGCCGGTAAGCAGCACGACTGAGAGCGTCGCCTGCACGATGACCAGCACCTTCTGTGAGAGCGAGGAGCGATCATGCGTGCTGCGGTTGACCCCGCGGAGCGCCTCCGCTGGATCGGTGTGGGAGGCAAACCACGCCGGGGCGGTGCCGAAGAGGACGCCGGTGATAAGCGAGAGCGCAAATGCGAAGCCCAGCACCGGGAGCGATGGCACTGCGTCGATGGGCACGTATTTCG
>DASVAI010000340.1:0-6288 GCA_036376445.1 Acidobacteriaceae bacterium | reverse complement strand
CCATGAGCAAGGAAACTCGCAACCGGGCCAAAGCCGTGAACTTTGGCATCGTGTATGGAATTTCGCCCTTTGGACTGGCTGCGAACCTGAATATCTCGCAGGCGGAAGCCAGGCTCTACATCGAAACCTATTTTGCGCGGTCTGTCGGCGTCCGCAAGTTCATTGATCGCATCCTGGAAGAGACGCGAACGACGCAACAGGTCCGGACGATGTTTGGACGGGTGCGGCCTATCCCGGACATTCAGAGCCGCAATCCAAATCTGCGAGGCTTTGCCGAACGTACTGCTGTGAATACGCCATTGCAAGGCACGGCAGCTGACATGATCAAGATCGCAATGATTCGCATTGATAAGACACTGCGCGATCAGAAGCTGAACTCAAAGATGACACTGCAGGTTCACGATGAACTGCTCTTCGACGTGCCGGAAGGTGAGATCAACGCGGTGCGAGAAATTGTGAAGCATGAGATGGAAAACGTGATTTCGCTTAACGTCCCCATCGTGGCCGATATCGGGATCGGGCAGAACTGGAGAGACCTCAAGGAGTAATCAGATGCCGAGCGAACTGCGGATGGCATCCGCGATACGGTGGGCGTGGCACTCCATTTCCTCGCGCGATTCGGCTTCGATCATGACCCGAGCCAGCGCTTCAGTCCCGCTATAGCGCACGACTACGCGCCCTTTTCCTTTTAGTGCGGACTCTGCTTCCTCGATGCACCGGCTCACCTCAGGAATCTGCTCCAGCGGCTGCTTCTCGCGGACTCGAACATTCACGATCACCTGCGGGAACACCTTTAAATCGGCGACTAGCTGGTGCAGAGGCTTGCCGGAGCGCTGGACGATGTCGAGCACGAGCAGAGCCGTTAGCAAGCCGTCACCGGTAGTGCTGTGAGACGGAAACAGAATGTGCCCGGATTGCTCGCCGCCAAGTGTGGCGTTGTACTCGCGCATCATCTGCAGAACATATTTGTCACCAACGGGCGCGCGGAGCATGCGGATACGGCTGTTGCCCAGTGCTGCCTCCAGCCCCATGTTGGACATCGTTGTAGCGACGATGGTGTTATCCGTGAGTGCTCCGCGCGCCTGCAGATCACGCGCTGCGAGCAGCAGCACTGCATCGCCGTTTACTACATTTCCATTCGCGTCCGCAAAAAGGGCACGGTCGGCATCGCCATCCAGCGTGATTCCAAGGTCTGCTTTGCGCTCGGCCGTTTCGGCCGCCACGATTTCTGGATGCAATGCACCGCAATCTTTGTTGATGTTCCGGCCATCCGGGTGAGAATGCGTCAGGTGAATGGTTCCGCCGAGCGTCGCAAAAAGCTCTGGCGCAATCGCGGAAGCGGCGCCATTTGAACAGTCCAGGACTACGCACTTTCCTTCAAGGCTGAGGCTAGGCGCTACCTGCCGGAGGAACTTCTCGTAGTCGTGTCGATAGCGAAGCTGCACGGCTAGCTTTGTCGTTGATGCCACAGGAGAATAAGAAGTGTCCGCCAGGCGACGGAAGATCTCTTCTTCGATTTCAAGCTCCTGCTCGTCGGGAAGCTTATATCCATCGCCGCCGAAAACCTTGATGCCATTGTCCTGCCAGGGATTATGAGAGGCGGAAATCACGATGCCCGCGTTAAATCCATGTGTCCGGGCGAGAAAGGCGATGCCAGGCGTGGTGATGATGCCGGCACTTTCGACGAAAGCGCCTCCTTCGAGCAGGCCCGCGGCAAGCGTTGCGCTGATCCATCCGCTGGATTCACGTGTGTCCATGCCCAACACGAGCCGCGGTTTCGCGTCACCGCGCGTCAGCAGGTGAGCCAGGGCAAGCCCGGTGGCATGGATAGTGCGTGGATCAAGCGGGGCTTCGCCCGCGATTGCGCGAATTCCATCGGTTCCGAAAAGCTTTCTCATGACTCTTATTCTGTACCTGTTACTGTGCTTCTTACTGTACCGCGCGCCAGGCGCGTCATCAGTGTCTCACCCCGGCTGAGGCTCGAGCTCTCCCGCACCAGTTGCCCGTTTGCTGTGAATGTCATGCTGTAACCGCGATCGAGCACGGCCAATGGCGAGAGTGCATTCATGCGGCCGTTTATGGCCCCAAGCCGCGCCGCGGTGCGCTCGATCCGTGTGGTAACCGCGCGATTTGAGCTGGCCTCCAGATGGACAATTGTTTGTTGCAGGCGGTGACAGCGTTGAGCCGGCGACTGCAGCCGGAGATCGCCCGCCAGCGAATCCGCGCTATGGCGCAAGCGTGCCAGTCTGTTCCCAAACGCCTGCCGTAACCGTTCCCTGGCCCTCGCATAGCGCTCACGGCGATCCGCTATTCTGCGAAAGCTGTTCTGCTGCAGCAGGCGTCCCGTGAAATGTTGGAGTCCAACCGATTTCTCCTTCAGCAGCCTTTGCATCTGCCCACGTATACGGAAATGCTGCTCGTCCAGATGCTGCTGTACGCGGTCGATTCTGTTTCCGATGCGCGCGATGGTAGCTTCCGGTGAGACGTTGGCGAACCGGCGATGCGCCAGGGCGATGGCATAACGGCACGCGCGCGCTAGTCGCAGCTCAAGGCTGTCAATTCGTTCCTGTACGCCATGCTGCATTGCCGTAAGCAACTCTGCAGCGGCCGACGGGGTAGGGGCGCGCAGGTCAGAAACGAAGTCCGCAATGGTGAAATCCGTCTCATGGCCTACAGCCGAGACGACTGGCATCTCTGAGGCAGCAATCGCCCGCGCAACGGTCTCACTATTGAATGCAGCCAAATCTTCAGCGGAACCTCCACCCCGCGCTATCACGATGGCGTCGACATTTTTCGCCTGGTTGAAATACAAAATGCCGAGCGCGATCTCTCCAGCAGCCTGTTCACCCTGAACCGCTGCCGGGTAGAGCAGGATAGAGAGACCTGCGTGCCGGCGCCCAGCGATATTGAGGAAGTCGCGAATCACTGCTCCCGACGGCGAAGTGATGATGCCGATGTAGCGGGGAAATGCCGGCAGCGCACGCTTGCGATCGGCGTCGAAGAGTCCTTCTTCCTGGAGCTTCTGCTTCAATTGCTCGAACGCGAACTGCAGCGACCCTGCCCCAAGCGGTTCTATCGTTTCGGCGATCAATTGGAGTTGACCACGTTCTTCATAAATGGAGATGCGGCCACGAACCAGGACCTGTAGAGCAGCCTCAGGGCGAAAGCGAAGAAGAAGCGCCTGGCGCCGGAAGAGCACGACGGGGATCTGCCCCTGTTCATCTTTAAGCGTGAAATAGAGATGGCCGGAGCCGGCGCTTCGCAGGTTCGAGATTTCGCCCTCTACCCAACAGTCGGCGTAGTCCCGCTCCATGCGGCCGCGAATCTCTGCGACAAGCCTGGTGACGGTCCAGATTCGGCGTGCCGCGGGCTGCCGCTCAGTGGGAAAGGGAAAGCCCAACTGATCTGCGGAATGGGTGTTTTCTGGATGCGGATGTGCCAAACGATGAGTCTACACCGGCGATACCGGCGGACTCAGGCTCTGCGTTTCCCGGCGTCTTTCGACTTCGCCTCAATCATCTGGTGCAGTTGATCGACAATGCGCTGCAGAGCTTCGAGGTCGAACGCCTGGATGGGGGCAGAGGATTCCAGCATCACTTCAGCACGCCGCGCGAGATTTGTGCCGTCCGGCAGCCCGAAGGTGCCGAGAATGCCGGCGAGTTTGTGCGCCGCATCGGCACCCGCCTGGCGCGCTGCCTTATCCGCCGGGTTGGCGCGCAATGCACGATGGGTTGCACGCATGACATCCAGTCTTTCGCTGATTGTCTGGCGGCTGCGTGTCCACAGGGTGGCGAGCAGATCATGGAGTTTGCCGGTCACTTCTTCGGAAGCAGGGTGGGGGGGGCGAATATCTGCCATGAAGTCTCCTAGTGTACCTGGTTCCAACCGAGGGTTTGTGAGACCTGCGTCGACAGCGTGAGTGGATCGAAGGGTTTGAAGAGGATTCCGGCAACTCCCAGCTCCGCGAATCGACGCTGGTCAGAACCCTGAACTTTCGCAGTAAGCAAAATAACAGGAATCTTTGCGGTGTTCGGATTCTTCTGCAACTGCAGAAACGTTGTGGGACCGTCCATGGCGGGCATCATCACGTCCAACAGGATGGCGTCAGGCTTTTCCTGCTCGGCGCGTTCCATGCCTTGCTTTCCGGAGTTCGCCAGAACAACTTCCCAGCCGGCCACCGTCTCCAGGCTTAACCCAGCGACCTGGCGGATGTCCTCTTCGTCATCAATGATGAGTATGCGGCGTTTCATAGGAATTCGAAACCATAAACGATGGCATCCCCGGTATGGAATAACCGGATGTATGCACATTCTGGGGAGGAGTTCGCAACATAGAAAGCACGTATGACTCCACTTCGTGGGCGTCGACGCGGGCCTTCGTGAGGAATTTGGTCGGGCCTAGCTGAAGCTTCTCGCGCTCGGTGTCACTCAGGTCGCGAGCCGAGTACACAAGAAGAGGAAGAGAATGCAGTTCCGGATGCTGGCGCAGCCGCTCCACCAACCCGATACCGTCGCCGTCCGGCAGGCCGATGTCGAGAATCATCAGGCTCGGCGTGAATGAAGCACAGAGTTCCAGTGCCGCCTGCCGGGTACTGGCGTGCAGAACGTGGATGCCGGCCCGTTCGAATGTGCTACTGATGACCCGGGCGAGGTCCAAATCATCTTCTACAAGGAGAATCTCCGCCCAGATTTTCTGACGATTCAAGACAGAGGAGAGTTCCTCCAGCAGATCAGACTCCTGTGCGGGGATCTGTAGCCAGCCGTCTGCGCCCAAGCCGAGCGTCGAGGACTTGCTCATTGCATGTGCGCTCAAAATGATGACCGGCAAATCGGAGGTGGCCGCCTCTTCTTTCAGAATGCGGAGGGCTTCCCAGCCGGACATGTCCGGCAGGGTGAGATCAAGGAGCACGGCTCGCGGCGCTTCTCGCTGGGCCTGTGCAAGCGTCTCCCGGCCACTTGAGGCTTCAATGACGTTATATCCATGGAAACGAAGACTTGCCGCCAGGCTAGTGCGCGTGTCGCTGTCACTGGTGCTGACCATCAACGTATCGCGCTCGTTGCCGGGAGCGGCTTCCGGTCGTGTCTGTTGTTGCGGATCGGCCGGCAGGAACATGCGGAACGTAGCCCCCCGAAGCGAATTCTGCTCCGCCCAGATGCGACCGCCATGCTGTTCAACAATCGTGCGGCAGATCGCGAGGCCCAAACCGGTCCCGCCTTTCTGGCGCGAATCGGATGCGTCCACCTGCTGGAATCGGTCGAAGATCGTCTCCAGCTTATCTTCGGGTATACCGCGACCCTCATCGGCGACGTTGATCGACACGCCTTCGGTCGATTTCTCGATCGTGACTGTAACCGTGGAATCCGGGGGCGAGAACTTGATGGCGTTGCTTAGCAGGTTGGTCATCACCTGGAGCAGACGGTCCGGATCAGCAACGAAATCGATTGTGGACGAGCGCAGGACGAGCTTGACGGAGGCGCTATCGGCCACCGGCGTTACCGCTTCGATGGCCTGCTGCGATAGCTCAGAAAGCGAGCAGGCACGGAAGCTGAGCGGCGCACGGCCTGACTCCATCCGTTCGAGATCGAGAATGTCATTGATCAGGCGCACCAGGCGATCGGAGTTATTGACCGCGATGCGAAGCAGATTGGCAGCCTTTTCGTTGACTTCACCGAGCAACCCTGTAGAAAGCAGCCCCAGCGATCCGCGGATTGAGGTCAGCGGCGTGCGCAGTTCATGGCTGACCGTGGAGATGAACTCATCCTTCATGCGGTCCAGCGCCTGACGTTGGCTCACGTCCCGGAAATTGAGAACGCTGCCCGTCACCGAGCCGTGCACCTGCATGGGAGTCAGCGTGAATTCCACCGGGAACGATGAGCCATCGGGCCGATAGAAGATGTCCTGGCCATGGGTTCCGTCCTTCGCAAACAGCCCACGACGTATGTAGCAGTGGGAAGCGCATGCGGTCGGGCTGCCGTAGATATCTTCGTGCACGATGGCATGGACGAATCGGCCAGTCAGTGCAGTCGGCGTCGTGCCAAGCATTTGGGCGGCCGCAGGATTGGCGAAAGTGACACGGCCATGCTGATCCGTGCCCAGAATGCCATCCGCGACGGTATTGAGAATTGATTCCTTTTGACGGTTGAGCTCGGTAACGCGCTTTTCCTGAATGGAGCGGCCAAGGAACTGCCCCACGGAAGCACAAACGGTTTCTACCGTCGCCATAATTTCGACTTCGGCCGCCATGCGCTTGCGGCTGAAGAACTCAATGACGGCAATGACTTGATTTCC
>DASVAI010000337.1:0-13153 GCA_036376445.1 Acidobacteriaceae bacterium | reverse complement strand
CCTTGCGCTCAGCAACTGGAAGTCGAAATCCGTCGTAAACGAAGTGATGTTCACGGGCGTCACATACCACGCCGCGCCCTTGACATAGGTATTCGGCGCCGCTGTCAGTTGCAGCACGTTATTGCTGACAACAGCAGATCCCTTCAGCGACAGCCCCGTCCCTGAGGCGAAGCCATTGGAGAAGTTCACCGAAGGCGGAGCCGTCTGGATCGTATAAACCGCCGTGGCCTCAGCGCTCGCCTGCATCCCCGGAGCCGCAGCCATTGTCTTGACCGTGGTCGAGGCTGTCACCGCAATCGGAGCCGAGTACACACTCGAAGCAGTCGTCGGCGTCGTCCCGTCCGTGGTGTAGTAGATTACCGCGCCCGCCGTCGCATCGCTCAGCGTCACGTTCTGCGCCGAGCCATACGTCCCACCGGCCGGACTGAAGCTGGGCATTGCCGTCACTGGCTGCGAAACGACATACGTCGCTGTCACGGTTGCGCTCTGTGTCGTGCCGCTCGCCACTGCGATTGCCTGGATGGTCGTGCTTCCCATCCCGACCACAATTGGGCTCGTGTACACGAATGACGACGTGGTCGGTGCAGTCCCGTTCGTCGTGTAGTAGATCACCACTCCCGGCGTGCTATCCGTCAGCGTAACGCTCGGTGCTGTCGTGAAGCTCCCGCCCGCCGGCGAAATGACCGGCGCTGCCGTCGCCGGATTGGGCGCCTGCGTTGCATAGGTCCAATAGAGAATCTTCTGGCTTGCCGACAAACCTCCGGTGCTGCCGGTAAAGCCGACGTAAGCCGTATTGCCACCGACAATCTGCGGAATATTGATTGCCTGCGACAGCACGAATGTCTTGTTCGTCACCAGGTCCAGCAGGTGCATCGTCAACATCGTGCCGTCATAGGTCACGTGTGCCGTCATCGAGTCACCGCTTCGCAGGTTTACCCCGCTGCTCGTCATGTCCAGCGCCGGCACCGTCGGCAACGCCCCATTCGTGAAGATGCCGGTCGAATCCGTGCCTTCACCGGCATTGCTGTATAGATCGAACTTGATTGCCACACTCTTCGCGATGTTCTGATAACCCAGACCGGAGCCCGATGCGCCCAGCGCCTTCGGCCCCACGTTCTGGATCGTGAAGGTAAACCCGTCGCCCTGCGCGCTCGACAACTGGAACAGGAAATCCGTCGTGAACGACTGGATCCCGATCGGCTGACTCCAGAAGACGCTGCCCGCCTGGTAGGTCGCTCCGGTCGTCAGTTGCAGTCGGCTATCGTCCGTGTTCACGGCGCTACCGTTAAGCGTCAGCCCTGCAACAGAAGCGAAGCCGCTGCCGAAGTCAATCGATGATCCGCCTGCCTGGATGATATAGGGAGCTGTCGTCACATTGCTGCTTTGCAGCACCGGATCGATCGCGACCGCCCGAATCGTCGTCGAGGCCGTTACCGGAATCGGCGCTGTGTAGAGTGTGGAGGAGGCCGTAGGCGCGGATCCATCCGTCGTGTAATAGATCGCTGCGCTCGAATCTGTATCGGACAAAACAACATCCTGCGTCGTCGTATACGTTCCCGGTCCGGGCACGAATGTCACTGCCGGTGTTTGGCCCAATGATGTAAAGGACGCGCTGCTCACTGGGCTCTGGATATATCCATTGCCGGTAGCGATCGCGCGGATGGTCACCGAGGTCGTGATTGCGATCGGGCCCGTGTACAGTATCGAGGCTGCCGTCGGAACTGTTCCGTCCAGCGTGTAGTAGATGTTCGCGGAAGAAGACGCGCTGGTCAGCGTTACATTCTGGGTCCCGCCAAAGGAGCCGCCGTTCGGGCTGATCACCGGCGCCGCCGCAATCGGCGCTCCGTTGAACAGACCATATACATCCACCTCCCCATTCGCCGCTATATACACCTTGCCATTCGTCACCACCGGAATAGCAAATTTCATCGACTTCCCGCCGCCATCGCGAGTGATATTCGCGTCGCTCTCGTACAGCAGATTCGTCAGGTCATTCGCATCCCATGCATATAGCACCTGCGGGCCATGCGTGGTGTATTGATCCGTCCGCACCGCCCATGCAATGCCATTCTGCGTTCCGTCCGACGAGATCATGAACGAGGCCCCTGGATAAGCCGACGAAACATTCGCCACGCTGTCCGGCATCGTATCCATCACGCCGCTGTTCACCTTGAACATCTTTGGAGAGTCGGCTTTCCCCCAGATATAAACATTCCCATTCCAGTAAGCCGGGGTGCTCCACAAGCCTCCTGACTCATTCAGAATGTCCTGCAGCGCATTGGTGTTCGACGTAACGCCGGTTGCATATCCGCCCAGACTGTCGCGGTTCAGCACCAGCAGACGCCCTTCCTTGCCGGCCTGCAGCAGAATGTGCGGATTCGCCCCTTGCTGATCCGGCATCATCAGGATGCCGCCCGAGCCCTGGTCCAGGTCAGCGCTGGATAGATGACCCTGATTGAACGGTGTGAAAGCATCCACCGGTGTCAGTTGTCCGCCCGTCAGGTCGAATGCAACGATGCTGTCGCCAAACTGACTGTTTGCCGTGAAGGGGGCATACGAGGTATAAGTCCCGTTGCCAGTCGCCAGGAACATCCGGCCGCCGCCAATCCTGGTATCGATTGGCATGCCTGACCCAGCCTGCCACACGCCGTCGCCAAACCCGTTCGCAGAGGTACAGAGGACCGCCGTCTGCGCCAGCGTCGTCGCATCGTAGGCGAACAGCCAGCCATGCCACGGGCCGTTGTCTCCGTGCGCGCCAAACGCAATGTAGATGTGGCCGTTGTAAAGGTTCAGTGCGGTGCGATTGTTCTGCCACAGCGGGCTGAACGAAAGCTGCCCGCCCGAGCTTCCGTTGCCCGTTCCGGGCACTGTTCCTCTAATCGCTACCGGGCTGCCCGGCAGCTCAGCGCCGTTCACGATATTGATCGCATGCAGGCGCTGGAAATACACGCCGTTCTCTTTCGTTTTTCCCACCACGTACATCGTGTGGGTCGCCGGATCGATCACGGGCGTCGCCGTGATCCCGATCTCCGGCGCGATATCGGGAGATCCGGTGTCCGAGTAGGGCACCGTTGTCGCTCCCGCACCCGCGCCATGCGCCGCATCCAGCAGCGTGATCTTCCAGAGAGGGTTCGCGTTCGCGCCCCCGTTCGAGTCCGCGTCAAAGGCGTAAATGGAATCGTGCTCGGTCGCGATAAACAGCACGTTGTGCACCTGACCGTCGCTCATCGTTAACCCGTTAACGAACAGCGGCTGCGCATACACTGAGCCTTCAACTGCCATCGAGAACAGTTTTCCGAACGTATTCACATTTACGTTCGCAGGCGTCAGTGCGGTCTCGTTCGTGTTCTGCCCCGCATGTGTCAGGTCGTATCGCCAGGTGGGCACAATTACCGGCGTCGGCGACTGCGCCACCGCCGGACGGATATCGCCCCACAGCAGCAGCATTACGAACCCAAGCAGCAGACCCATTGACCTCACCGCGGCGCGAAGCCGTAGTGCTGGCAATTCATTGCACAAAGAGAACCGGAACTCACACATGCGAGAGCACCCTCGTCTTACAACCGGGTTACAGGCAGCACGGGACAACCAAGGCTTTAGAAATCCAAAAAGAAAACAGATGGTGTAAATCGCTGGTGAACTGTGCTCCTCGTTCACTCAGCGTTACGGCGCGAGTCGCACAACGACTCTCAGGCACTCGTGCCACAGCGACTGTAGAAGAGGCTGTTGCATCGCCTCAAGACACGGTGGTTTCTGCGGAGCGCAAATAGGTAACTTACGTGCTCACGCACATGGCTGCGCCATCGCGCGAGTTATGTTGCAATAACCATCAGTTCACGAGATCTTCATGCCCGTTTCTCCGACTCGACACCATCTATCACTCACGCGTGGCAAGGCTCTCCTCTGCACTCTGCTTTGTCTGGCAGTCGCTCTTCCGCTCCACGCCGCCAGCCGCGGCGCCTCCGGAATCGCATGGCGAGTTACGGGAATCTGGCACACAGCAGGCAATGACTTGCCAATCGAGAATGGCGATGCGGTGCAATCCGCATCGCTTCTCACGCCTGGCGGCGACACCGGCAGCCACTCCATCACTGTGCTCTTGCCCGATGGCCAGCGCGTTCTCTACGAATGCTTCGCCGCGGCAGACTGTGCGCGCGGCTTTCGTGTGCCGCCGCTCACCCGCCAGCCCGAACCGTTTGCTCTGTACATGATTGGCCGCGTTCGCGCAGCGTTCGTCGCAAGTCGCAATCGAAAAGAAAACTCACCCGCGTCCGATCGCGCGCTACAGGCTGCACGCGACGAAGCGGTCGCCGTGATCGATCCGACCCATCGCGTGCGTCTCAGCGGCCTCATCGCCGAACTCTCCCCGGGCCACTACACCTTCGACCTTCGCCCGCTCGACCCCGTATACCCACCGCAGTACCAGCAGCCGCTCGAGAAGACCTCAGCCTTCATCGATCTCGCCGTCCCCGCACCCGGCCTCTACATCCTCACCATTGCCGACGCGCTGCACAGCCCGCGCATCAATCTCTTCTTCGCCGCCGTAGAGCCCGCACAGGCTACCCGCTTCGCCTCCTTCGGCCGCGCGCGCGATGTCCTTGAAGATTGGAACGGTGAGTACGGTGGCTGGCCCGTCGATGACTTTCTCCGCGCATATCTTAAATCGCTCTCGCAGACAGCCTCACCCACAAATCGCGAACACGCGCACAGCCCTTCTCCGACCGAACACTGATCAAATTTCGCGTTCGCCCGTAGGCGCTCTACTTATCCGCGTGGCACAATATCGGCACCTCGAATCAGCATTCATCGGGCCTCAATTGAGAAAGCTCATGCCGATCGCCTTGCGGTGCTCCATCTTCGCTCTTCTCCTGGTTGGCGCCGCGCCCGGCGTTGCTCAAAGCGTGCGCATCGACACTGCTGCTCCCATCAACACCGTCGATCCGCGTACCTCCGTCGGTGCCGGTGTCGATCGCATCCCGGTCGATGCCATCGATCACGACTTCACGAAACAGGCGCTTGCGCCGGTTCTCGAATCCGGGTGGCAGCCCGTCACCTATCGTCAGAATACCGATCTCGCTGTGGAAGCCTGGCATTGGAACTCCGAAGGCACGTGGAGCGACACCACAGGCCATCAGGGCTACTTCACCGGCTCAACCACATCAAGCGGCTTCATACGCCATTCTTTCGGTTACGCGCTTCCTCACCGCGGCGTCACTCGTAACGACGGCACTGGTAACATCGGCTTCTCCCGCATCACCGACGGTGATGAGAGCACCTACTGGAAAAGCAATCCCTATCTCGCCAGCCGTTTCACAGCCGAAGACGACTCACTCCACCCCCAGTGGGTCATTCTCGATCTCTCGCGTGACGAACTCGTCGACACACTCAGAATTTCCTGGGCCGATCCTTACGCTACTGACTACGTCCTTCAGTACTGGACCGGCGTCGATCCCATCCACTTCCCTACCCGCGGCGCCTGGGTCACCTTTCCACACGGCGTCATCACCGGGGCGCGCGGCCGCTTGGCCACCCACTCGCTCTCCGATCTCCCTATCCGCCTTCGCTACATCCGCATCTGGATGACGAAGTCTTCCAACACCTGCGACACTCACGGTTCTGCCGATCCGCGGAACTGCGTCGGCTATGCCATGAAAGAGCTCTACCTCGGCACCACATCGAAGGATGGCGTCTTTCACGACATCCTCCGCCACACCCCGGACCAGGAGCAGACCGCCACTTTTTCTTCATCCATCGATCCCTGGCACGCTGCCGACAGCGCAGTGAACGAGAAAGAAGCACAGGTCGGGTTCGATCTCTTCTTCCAGAGCGGCGTGACGCGCGGCCTTCCCGCTATGATGCCCGTCGCGTTGCTCTACGAAACTCCGGACAATGCTGCCACCGAAATTCGCTACCTCGAAAATCACAAATATCCCATCTCCTACATCGAGATCGGGGAAGAGGCCGACGGCCAATACGCGCAGCCGGAAGATTACGGCGCCCTCTATCTGCAGTTCGCCGCGGCGCTCCGCAAAGTCGACCCCAATCTCAAGCTCGGCGGCCCGTCCTTTGAGGGCGTCAACGAGGACATCGAAGTCTGGCCCGATGCCGAAGGCCGCACCTCATGGCTAGGTCGGTTCCTCCTCTATCTGCGTCAACACAACCGCATGCCGGATCTCCAGTTCTTCTCCTTCGAGCACTACCCCTACGATCCCTGCCGCATCACCTGGGCAAGTCTCTACGAAGAGCCGGAGCTTATCCGTCACATCATTGATGTCTGGCATGCCGACGGTCTTCCCGCCTCAATCCCATTCTTCATCACCGAATCGAACCTCTCCTCCTCCACCAGTGAGACATATGAGGACATCTTCGCCGGCCTCTGGCTCGCCGACTACATCGGTTCTTTCCTTACCGACGGGGGAGGCGGCGTCTACTACTTCCATTACCTGCCGCTACAGCTTGAGCACGGCTGCAATGATTCCGCCGGCACGTTCGGTATGTTCACAGTCCACCCTGACTACTCCATCAACCAGCCGCTCGCACAGTTCTTCGTCGCGCAGTTGATCAATCACGAATGGTTGCAGGCGGATGGCGCAAACCAGCTCTTCTCCGCCGCATCCGACATCAACGACGGCGTCGGTCACACGCTCGTCACCGCCTACGCCGTCAAACGCCCCGACGGACAATGGTCCGTCATGCTCGTGAATCGGGATCAGGAAAACAGCCATCGAGTTCTTGTCGAGTTCACCGGCGCGCATGCGCGGTTCAGCGGAACAATCGATGAATCCACCTTTGGTCGCGCACAATATCACTGGACGCCCCCGCAGCGCGGCTTCAACGCGCACATGCCGCAATCACGCGATAACGTGCAGGAGCTTTACGTGGGAGGCCACGCAGACCCTGACGGCCCAATCGCGCACAAGCAGATTGCAGGTGGAGATGAAATAGAACTCCCCGCCGCATCAGTAGTCGTCCTCCGCGGAAAGCTCGATTAGTCGGCTCAAGACCCGATCATCACTGTGGGTGCCCCGTCCTACGCGAAACGTAAGGTGGGAGTTTTTGGTCGGAGCGAAGCGACACTCCATCCTTGTCATCCAGAGCGCAACCGAAGGTGGAGCGAAGGGACCTGCTGTATCGTTCAATACCGGAGCGCAGCGTTTACTCCTCCGCCGCCTCAAAACAGCTCCTGCCCTCGTGGCATTTCGAAGCGTGGACGAAATGCTCATCCGGCCCGGCTTTCCCCATCGTCTTCAAGCACCAGAAGGTGCTCGTCGAACCCATCACCGCCTCCAGGTCCTCGCGATACTCACCAAACGCCGAGTACGAAGACTTGCTGCGCAGGCACCTGCACTTTGCGCTCTGTATTAAATCCGCCATGTCTGACTCCTATCCGATCGCGCTCGGATCGCGCTCCATCTGCCCTGCCGCCAGCAATATCGTCCGGTACACCGCCGTCTGGAACAGCTGCACCTTGTATCCGTTCTGGCTCAGCGGTGTCGCCTTCGCGACGGCCAGCTTGCCCGCTGCGCGCGCCGTCTGCTCGTCAATCGTCTTGCCGCGCAGCGCCGTTTCCGCCTCTGTCGCATGGATCGGCGTCGGCGCCGCCACGCCCAGCACAATCGCCGCCTTCCGGCATGTCTTCCCATCCATCTGCAGCACTACGCCCGCATCCGCCAGTGGCCAGTCGAAGCTCTCCTTTTCTCCATACTTCTGATACGCCGACCGTGTTCCCGCAGCCGGAGCCGGCACGCGGATGGCCGTGATCAGCTCACCCGGTTTCACTGCCGTCTCGTGCTGCAGGTCTTCTTCCGGCGCAAGATAGAACTCGCGCATCGCCACCGTTCGCTTGCCCGCCTTCGACGTCAGCTCCACCTCCGCCTCCATCGCCAGCAGCGGCACCGCCGTCGACGACGGATGCACCATCGCGCACGTCCCGTTGTTCACAATCGCGTGATACTGGTTCTCGCCGGCAATGGCATGACAATCATCCGAGTTGCCCTTCTTGCGGCAGTCAAACTCCGTCGAGCGGAAATACCAGCACCGCGGCCGTTGCATCAGGTTCCCGCCCACTGTCGCCATGTTGCGCACCTGCGGCGTCGCTGCATGTCCTGCCGCATCGGCCAGCGCTGCATAGCTCTTCTGTATCTCAGGATGCTCCGATATCTCCGTCAGCGTCGCCAGCGGCCCAATCTCCAGTCCCTTCTCCGTCGCGGCAATGCGATGCAGCGAGGAAATGTTCCGGATATTCACCAGCTTCGGCGGCACGACAACGCCGTCCTTCATCAGGTCCAGCAGATCGATTCCGCCAGCCTTCACCACGGCGTCGCCCTTCATGTGAGAAAGCGCCTCATCCACGGTTGCGCAATCGACGTAAGTAAAGCGGTTCATACGGTCATCTCCCCTTGCGTCTTGCCGAGCGCCTCCAGCACATTCGCCGGCGTCATCGGAATCCGGCGCATGCGCACCCCGGTCGCGTTATAAAACGCATTCGCGATCGCGGCCGCCAGCGTAATGATCCCCGCCGACTCGCCAATCCCCGCCGCGTCGGTCGAGCTCTGCCCGATGTAGTTCTCGATCAACTCCACTTCAATCTCCGGCACCTCACGCGATCCGACAATCTTGTAACTCTCCAGGTTCGCGTTCAGCATATGGCCCTTCTGCCGGTCCATCACGCGCTGCTCAAAAAGTGCATAGGAGATGCCCTGCAGTATTCCCCCGTGAACCTGGCTGATCACGCCCGTCGGATTGATCGGCCGTCCGCAGTCGTGCGCGCCGAATACCCTCTCGATGTGCACGCGCCCCGTCTCCGTATCCACCGCCAGCTCGACATAGTCGACGCCGCCATACAGCAGCTTCGTTTTCTCGTAATCCGGCACACGCGTCACGCGCGCGGCAATCTCGCTGGTCGGCATCTTCGCCGCCGCGCTGCGTAGCGAGACGGACTTCGAACCATCCTTCCACACCACCTTCCCATCGCGGAGATCCAGCTTCTCCGGCGTTGTCCCCAGCGGCTGTGCCACTGCCTGCAGAAACTTCTCCTTCGCCAGCCATGCGCCATTCCGAATCGCCGGTGTAATTGATCCAGCAGTCACGCTTCCGCCGGAGTTCGGTCCCGCTGGATAGCGCGTATCGCCCACCCTCACCTGCACTTGCTGCGGCGGAATCCCGAACTCCTCCGCCACCACCTGCGCCAGAATCGTCTTCGTGCCCCCGCCGATGTCCTGCACCGCCGACAGCACCTCCACCGATCCGTCCTTCGATACCCTCACCTCGCACGACGAGTTCATGTCCACGAACCGGTACCAAACCGACTGCGCGATCCCCATGCCGCGCTTCACCGGCCCGGTATCCGAGCCCGCCGGCTTGCGGTTCCGCCAGTTCGTCTTCTCGCGGACGATCTGCCGCTCCACCTTGCGCGCCGGGCTCTCGTCGATCTTCTCCCGCAGCTCCAGCGGATCCATGTTCAGCTTCACCGCCAGCTCATCGATCGCCTGCTCGAATCCGAAACATCCCTGCGGATGTCCCGGCGCCCGAAATGCAGCGCCCGGCCCCGCGTTCACGAAGACATCATTCTCTTCCGTGTGAATGTTCGCGCACTTATAGAGGTTCGTCGCCGGACCAGCAGTCCCGGCGCCGGTCCCCACGCCGGCGGTGCCATAGCTCACCAATTCAATCGCCGTCAGCGTCCCGTCGCGTTTCGCGCCAATGCGCAGCTTCTGGTGCGAGTCGGGCCGGTTCGAAACAATATGTTCCTGCCGCCGGTCCAGCATCAGCTTCACCGGCGCGCCAGCCTTGCGCGACAGGTTGGCCGCCATCACGCCTTCATTCCCCGCGCCAAACTTCGCGCCAAACCCGCCGCCCATGAACTCGGTAATCACGCGCACCTTGTTCTGCGGCAGCTTGAAGACCTCCGCCATCTCCTCGCGCACGCTCGCCGTCCCCTGGGTCGATGCATAAACCGTCACTTCATCCGGCTTCCAGTCAACAACAAAGCCATGCGTCTCCAGCGCCGAGTGCGTCTGCACCTGGGTGAAGTACTCGCTCTCCACCACCACATCCGCATCCTTGAAACCCGCGTCGATGTCGCCCTTGGTCTTCTTCTCCGGTCCGTGCACATTACCGGCCTGCGGCACATCCTTTGGCCCGCCTCCTCCGCCCGCGCTGCCACCCGCATCCGCCGGCCCCGGAAACACCAGCGGCGCATCGGCTTTTCGCGCATCCATGCGGTCCACTACGAACGGCATTGCGTCATACTTCACCTGGATCAGCTTCGCCGCATCCTCCGCAACCGCCTGCGAAGTCGCCGCTACCCCCGCAATAGGCTGTCCGGCATAGCGCACGACCGGATACCGCGACGGCGCCTCCTGCTTCGGATCCCGAAGCTCTGCCTCTCCGCCATACATGTGCTCGATCACATGTACCGCCTTCACGCCCGGATGCCGTTCCGCAGCGGAAGTGTCGATCGAAAGAATCCGCCCATGCGGAATCTCCGCAGTCCGCACCGAGGCATACAGCATTCCCGGCAAATTCACATCAGCCGTGTACTTGCCGCGCCCGCTCGCCTTCGCCACTCCGTCATAGCGCACCGTCGGATGCCCCACATATTTCAGCTCCGGGTTCGCCGCCAGCGGCGGCGGTTCGTCCGCCGGAACCTCCCGATCGACGTGCGTGAGCCCAAGCTGTGGTATCCCGAACAGCACGCTCGCAGTCTTCGTCTGGGTGGTCTTCTTCGGCGGAGGAGTAGCGGCATCCTTTGCCTCTTCCTTCCGCGTTGGCTTCGCCTCGCCTTTCACGCCTTCCTTGCGCTGCTTCTCCTGCGCGGCCTGCGGATCCAGCAACATCGTCTCGTCTGCCATCTAGACCTCCTGCATCGCCCGCGGCATCACCAGCCCCGCGCTGTTGCTCTTCGCCAGTTCGTCCATGGCGTCAAAAATCCTCGGGTACGTACCGCACCGGCACAGATTCCCGCTGATCGCGTGCGCCACCTCAGGCCGGGTCGCATGCGGATTCTGTTTCCACAGCGCCGCGCACGACATCACCATGCCCGGGGTGCAGAAGCCGCACTGCATCGCATCATGCTTCACAAACGCCGCCTGCACCGGATGCAGCCGCTCGCCCTCCGCCAGGCCTTCAATCGTCGTGATTTTCTTGCCGCCCGCGTCCACAGTCAGCGTCATGCAGGCAAGCTGCGGCGTCTCATCCACCCACACCGTGCATGCAGAACACGCGCCGCGATCGCAGACCACCTTCGTGCCCGTCAGTTGCAATCGGTCGCGCAGCGTCGTCGTCAGCGTCTCGCGCGGCTCCACATTCACTGCATGCGTCTGCCCATTCACCTCGAGCTTCACCGCCACCGCATCCGGGCCCTGTGTGGCAGCTTCAGATGCCGCATGCTTCACCTCTGCTGTTAGCGCCTGTGCCTGCTCCAGCAGCGTGCCTGCCGCGGTCAGCCCGGCGCCCTTCAGAAACCCGCGCCGCGAGAAAGTCGTCTGTTTCGAATCAGCCATAACGCGCCCCTTGGTTTTCAATCAGGACTCGCGAATTGAAAAATGCGAATCCGACCGACGCCGCCATTCTACGCCGGTTCGGTAAACCACAGCAGCTCCCGGCCACGGCCATCCCGTCCCACAAAGAATAGTTTTGATCTACCCCATCCCTTCAATCGTGCTATCTGATCGCTTCGAGGATTTCTTCCTGGAAATCAGGTCCATCTTCGGATCAGCTAGTTGGCTCGCCGCAATCGATCCCACCATGCCGGCATGCCGTCCACCGGTCACCGTCACTTCGACCCAGTTCTTATCGGCTGCGGCGGAGCTCTCGACCGTGCTTACCTTCGTGTCTCGGGCCAGGCTCGCGATTTTCTTCGCGCGTTTGCCGGCACCGTCCTTCAGATCGACTTCCTTGCTCACTACCTTGTCGGCGGAAAGCGGCAGCGGGATGGACTGATGCCCCTCTAGGTCCGAAGACAGGTTCCATTGCCCGCTCGCACTGGCAAATCCCCGGCTCGGCGCAGCCTCTTGCGCCAGCCCAAATGCGATCAACCGTTCGATGGATTTACAGCCCTGCCTGCTCACATTCGAGGAGCGCCTCGGCCAGCGCTTCCGCAACACGCCGCACATCCGCATCATCCATGCGCGTAAAGAACGGCAGCGCAATCGTGCGCTCGCTCACCGCCTCTGTCACTGAAAGAGGCTGCCGCAACGGCAGATCCGCATAGGCCGGCTGACTGTGAATGGGGGCAAAGTACCGTCCGCATGCGATCCCCTGCTCCTGCAACGTGCACACGACAGCATCCCGCTGCGCACGGCCAAGGTGGCTCGCCAGCCGCACCACGTAAACGAACCAACTGATCCGGCTGTTCCGGGAATCCGTCAGCTCAAGGGGAGGAAGCATCAGCCCAGGAACATCGAGCAGCAGCGCATCATACTGCCGCGCCACCTGTTCCCGTCGCGCCAGGATCTCGTCGAGTCGGCGGATCTGCGCACACCCCAGCGCGCAGGCGATCTCCGACAGCCGATAGTTATACCCCAAGATCGAATGTTGGTGCCACGCATCGGTGTCGTAGCGCCCATGGTTGCGCATCGCTCGTATCTCACGCGCCAGCCGCGCATCGCCGGTCACCACCATGCCGCCTTCGCCCGTGGTGATCTGCTTGTTGGGATAGAACGCAAACACCGCCGCATCGCCGAAGGACCCCACCGGCTCGCCCTGATACTCCGCGCCGATTGCCTCGCAGGCATCCTCGATCACCTGCAGCCCATGCCGCCCCGCAATATCCAGGATCGCGCCCATCTCCGCCGGACAGCCGAACGTGTGCACCACGATGATCGCCCGGGTGCGCGGCGTGATCGACGCCTCCACGCTGGCCGGATCCAGATTGAGCGTCCGCGGCTCAATGTCGGCGAAAACCGGGGTAGCGCCCTCATATCGGGCCGCATTCGCCGCCGCCACAAACGTGAACGAAGGAACGATGACCTCATCCCCCGGCCCGATCCCCAACCCCCGTATGCACAGGTGCAACCCTGCCGTCCCCGAACTCACCGCGATTCCAAATTGTTGGCCCGTCATGTCACAGACGAGTGCCTCGAACTCCTCCATCTTCGGGCCCAGGCTAAGCCGCGGTCCGCGGAGCACCGAGACCACCGCATCGATTTCG
>DASVAI010000323.1:0-2951 GCA_036376445.1 Acidobacteriaceae bacterium | reverse complement strand
CATGCTTCCTTCCGGAAGGCAGCCCGCTGCTTTCGTTGAGCGCGATCGCCGGCGAAGCAGCGACGCTCATGGTCGCGTGGCGGATCTCGCAGCGGCGCCAGGTGCTGCGCGGGTTCCTGCTTGCGGTGGTCGCGGCTTGTAGCGGCTGGCTTGTCTACGGCATCCTGCACCATCACGACGCCACCGCGATTGACGTCATGCTTACGCAGGTCTTCCTGCTGCTGGCCTTGCTCTACAGCTTCGAGGTCACGCACTTCACGGCCGGAGTGCGCACAGTGGTGCTCAGCTTGTATGCGTGGGCCGCGGTTTGGATCGCAGCCGCGATCACCCAGGCTTTGTGGCCCGCTGTGGAGGTGCCCGAGATGGTCTGGAACCTGCCCAAATATCTGGTTGCAGTGGGCATGATCCTGACCCTGCTGGAAGAAGAGATAGTGAATGCCGAAAACGCGGGCGCCCACTACCGTGTGCTCTTCGAGTCCAATCCGCACCCCATGTGGATGTATGACACCGAAACCCTGGCCTTCCTCCACGTGAACGACGCGGCCGCGCAGCAATACGGATATACGCGCGAAGAGTTCACCCAGATGACCATGGCCGACATCCGTCCGGGGGAGGAGTTCTCCCGCCTCGTGTCGGAGCTGAAGCACAGTTGCGAAAGCCCACTGAACGGCCCCTGGCGTCACCAGCGCAAGGACGGCAGTTTCATGCTGGTCGATATCGCCTCGCACCAGATCGAGCACGATGGCCGCAAGGTGACCTTCGCCCTGATGCAGGACGTGACCGAGCGCGACCGTTTGCACGAGCAGCTTGTCCACCAGGCTAACCACGACATCCTCACCGGCCTGCCCAATCGTGCGCTGCTCGAGGACCGCATGTCACAGACCATTGCGCACGCCAGCCGTTACGGCCATAAGGCGGCGCTGCTCTGCTTGGATCTGGATCGCTTCAAGCAGATCAATGACACTTACGGGCACGCGATTGGCGACATTTGCCTGCAGGAAATCGCGCGCCGCCTCAGCTCGCGCGTGCGTGCCGTGGATACAGTCGCACGTACCGGTGGCGAGGAGTTTACCGTTCTGCTGAATGAGATCGTGGAGTCCGAGGACGCGGAACGCGTCGCCGCCGACATTCTCCACGCGCTGAACGAGCCTTACCGGCATAACGGCATTGACATCGATCTCACGGCCAGCCTCGGCATCGCCATCTATCCGGACAACGGCACCGATCCCGCCGTTCTGTGGCGCGACGCGGACACCGCCATGTACCGCGCCAAGAAATCCGGCGGCAACCAGTACATGCATGTCTCGCAGGAGATCTCCGCCACTACCCTCGAAGCCACCGAGCTCGAAAAGCACCTGCGCCGCGCGCTCAAGGATGGCGGCCTGGAGCTGCATTATCAGCCGCTCTACACGCGCGACGGTCAGCTCTGCGGTCTGGAAGCGCTGGTGCGTCTGCATCATCCGGTGCTCGGCATGGTGTACCCGGACCGCTTCATCCCGATCGCGGAAGAGAGCGGCCTCATCGTGCCGCTGGGTAACTGGGTGCTCGACGAGTGTTGCCGCCAGAGCCGCGAGTGGCAGGACAGCGGGTTCCATCCGGTGCGGATCGCGTTCAATGTTTCGCCGCTGCAGCTTACGCGCTTCGACTTCTCCAGCTACGTGATCGAGCGGCTGCGCTATTACAAGTTGCCGCCTTCGGCGCTGGAGATAGAAGTCACGGAGTCCACCGTGATGCGCAACCTCGGCCAGGTCAGGCGCCAGATCGACACCTTGGCCCGCATGGGTGTGCACTTTTCTGTCGACGACTTCGGCACCGGCTACTCGTCGCTTGCCCATCTGCACCAGCTGCCGGTGCAGACGCTCAAAATTGACCGCTCCTTCGTCGAGCGCATCAACGATCCCAACGGCACCTACGCCATCGTGCAGGCGATCGTCTTCCTCGCGCACAGCCTCGGGCTGGTGGTGCTTGCCGAGGGCGTAGAGCGCGAGGACCAGCTCAAGCTGTTGTGGCAGCTCGAATGCGATCGCGTGCAGGGATATTTTCTCGCGCGTCCCATGCCGGCTGCCGCCATCGCCCGTCTCATGAGAGAGAATCTGCGCATCCCGGTCGGCTCTGTAAGCGCGCTTCCCGAGCCAATAGCGCATGCGCCCGGCGTTAGCGTCTAGAGCATTTTCGGTATAGTGCAGACCGTCTCGTAGTCGCTCTTGTGGCTTTTCTTGAGGGAAAATCCGCGCTGAGTGAATTTCCGCAGACCACACTGTTACCGAAAATGCTCCAGGCCGAACTACTTCAGCACCATCACCACAATCCGCCCGTCAGATTCGAAGCTGCCTCCGGTCGCGGTCTTTGCTGTGGTCAGCGGATTTGACGGCGTCACGTAAGCCGCGGCCTCCAGATTGCCTGCCGCCGCGAAGCTCTGCTCGAGAAAATCGCGCTCCTTGTCGATCTGCGGGTCGATCTTGTGCGTGACGCCGTTGTTCCGCTGGTCCTTTTCAAAGCCGATGTCATGTGTCGAAGAGCCCACCCACATCGTCTTGCCGCCCACTGCATCGGGCGCCTTCCACACACGCAGATGATGTCGCTCCGCCGCCACTGTGATGGGATCGGCGCGGGCATAGGAAAGGTCCTGCGGGCGTCCGAAGAGGTAGAGTGTGCTCATCGGCACCTCCAGATAAGACTGGTGCTGCAGCGTCTGCAGCAGCCCGTGCACCACGGCGTCCTGATTCGAGGTGTCTACCTGCACCCAGCCTGCATTCTGAAAAGCCTTCTTCACCTGCGCCTCGGTGCCGATCAGCGCAAAGTTCACCATGTCTCCCGCGTTGCCGGCCTTGTCCTGCACGCGGCGTGGGATCTCCGCGAACAGCGACGGCGCAATCTCGCTGGTGATCGCGCTCTCCGACTCGGCCTGCGTGGCGGCGGCCTGGGGCTCGCGCGAGAGATGCAGCGTCACG
>DASVAI010000320.1:0-4221 GCA_036376445.1 Acidobacteriaceae bacterium | reverse complement strand
GAGCTGCTGAAGGAGTATCTCGGGCTGAAGGGTGATACAGCGGCCGTGGGTAAGTTCATCCGCATGTACCTGGACCGCTACGAGCGGTGGAACTCTCCGCTGTTTTTGGTGGGCGAGAGCTACGGCACCACACGCGCGTCTGCTCTCTCGGGATACATGCTGCAGAAATATGGCGTTGCTTTTAACGGTGTGGTGCTGGTGAGCACGGTGTTGAACTTCGAAACGCTGGAGTTCGCCGCGGGCAACGATCTTCCGTACGTGCTGTTCCTGCCTTCCTACACGGCGACGGCCTGGTACCACAAGAAGCTCGATTCCTCACTCGAGAGCGATCTGCAATCCA
Source organism: Acidobacteriaceae bacterium (assembly GCA_036376445.1). GTDB lineage: Bacteria > Acidobacteriota > Terriglobia > Terriglobales > Acidobacteriaceae > KBS-83. Next base: position 3,881 of record DASVAI010000320.1, on the reverse strand, counting down.
CGCTGCGGCAGGCCGAGACCTTTGCCGATGGCCCATACGCCGACGCGCTGGCGAAGGGTAATCGATTGAGCGCTGCGGATCGCGCCTCCGTAGTTGTCGGGCTGGCGAAGTTCACCGGGTTAAGCGAACACTACATCGAGCTGAGCAACCTGCGTGTGGACGAGTCGCATTTCACCAAGGAACTCCTACGTGACCAGCACCTGAACGTGGGCCGTCTCGACAGCCGCTACACCGGCTATGAGCCATCGCTGGTGGACGCCGAGAGCGCATCCGACCCCACGATGTCCATCATTTCTCCGCCTTTCGCCGCTTCATTCCACCAGTACATCCGCACGGAGCTGGGTTATAAAACCGACGATGATTACTATCTCCTCGGCGGCGGCTTTTCCCAGGAACGCGACTGGGACTGGGGCTCAGCAGCGGAGGGCTTTCCGAACGTAAGCGAGTCGCTGCGTCGCGCCTTTGCGGGAAATCCGTACATGCGTCTCTACGTCGCATCCGGATACTTCGATTTGGCGACGCCATTCTTCGCTACCGAATACACGCTGGCGCATCTGGGGCTGGAGCCTTCGGAAAACAGCCGCGTTTCGACGGGGTTCTACGATGCGGGGCACATGATGTACCTCAAACCCTCCGCGCAGAACAAGCTGCACGATGATGTTGCCGCGTTCATTGGCGCATCGCTGCACTGAAGTCCGCCGGCGAAGCGTGCATCCAACTGACGAACAGGGGTTCCATGCCCAAGCTTGCAAGGATCATCGAGACGGCGTTGTATGTCGACGACATGGATCGTGCGCGGCATTTCTACAGCACGGTCATGGGATTAGAGCCGATCTCCGAGGCGGAGACGCTGGTGGCGTTCTCAGTTGGCGGACAGAACGTGCTGCTGATCTTTCTCCGAGGCGGATCCATGAAGACCCAGCACTTTCCTGGTGGCGAGGGTGTTCCGCGAGGCGAGATACCGCCCCATGATGGCTACGGTCCGCTGCACATCTGCTTTGCAGTCGATGCGGAAGAGCTGCCCGCATGGGAGAAGAAACTGAGTGATTCCGGCATCGCCGTCGAAGGGCGCATGAAGTGGGTCCGAGGCGGCGAAAGTATCTATTTCCGCGATTCTGACAATCACCTGCTTGAGTTGATGACGCCCGGCAACTGGTCGATCTATTAGTTTCGCTCTGCGCCCCCGGCCAGTACCTGCGCTACATGCACGGCGTGTCGCTCGGTATTCTGTGAGATCTGCTCCCGGCAACTGAAGCCATCTGTGACCACGATAGTATTGCCGTCCACTGCGCGCACCGCCGGGAGCAGCACACGTTCACCGAGCGTCTGCGAGACTTCGTACTTGTCGCGTTCGAAGCCGAATGGACCGGCCATGCCGCAGCAGCCGGAGTCCAGCATCGTGACCTGCGCGCCGGTATGTTCCAGCAGCGATCGCTCGGCTTTCATGTTGAATACGGATTTGTGGTGGCAATGGCCGTGCAGCACAATCTTCCGGCCAGTAAGCGATGGCGGCTGCCATCCGGGCGCGTGCGCGGCGAGGAAGTCAGCGAAGAGGTATGTCTGCTTCGCGAGCTGCTGCGCGCGTGCGTTCTTCGGATAGAAGTTCCGCAGTTCTTCCAGGAAGACACTGGCGCAGCTTGGCTCAAGTACTACGAACGGCATCCCTGCGTCGATCTGCGGAGCAAGGCGGGTGAGCACATCATCCAGATAGCGACGCGCGTGATCGAGAAAGCCGAAGTCGTAAAGCGGGCGGCCGCAGCAGATGTGACGCCGCGGGAAAACGACTCGAAAACCGGCGTCACGCAACACGCGGGCAGCAGCGTGCAGAACCTGCGGTTGCAGATAGTTGTTCCATGTATCCGGCCATAGCAGCACTGTTTTCCGGTTGTCGTTGCCGTTGGATCGCGTGCTCTGGTCCCGGAGAAAGCTGCGTGATGCGAAACGAGGAATGGAGCGCTGCGGCGCTACATCGGCGATGCGCTTGGCCACAGCTTCCACGCCGGGGACTGCTAGAGCGGCGTTTGCGATGCGTGGAGCAAGGGACGCAAGACGGGCCCAGCGATCCATGAAGCCGAATAGATAATGCGGCAGCGGATGAATACGGCCTTCGTAGTAGTGCGCAAGAAACTCCGCCTTGTAGGTGGCCATGTCCACGCGCACTGGACACTCATGCTTGCATGCCTTGCAGGAGAGGCAGAGGTCCAACGCCTCGTGCACCTGCTCGTTGCGCCACGCGTCCGGCAGTGAATCGCCCTGCATCAGCTCCCACAACAGGTGTGCGCGCCCGCGTGTGGAGTGCTGCTCTTCCTGGGTGGCCATGTAGCTGGGGCACATGGTGCCGCTATTGGATTTGCGACATGCGCCCACACCCACGCAGCGCATCGTCGCGTTCGAGAAGGCGCCGTCATCATCCGGAAATGCGAAGTGGGTATGCGGGCGCGCGGCCTCGTAGCCCGGGCCGATGCGCAGCTTGTCTTCGGGCTGGTAGATGCGCGGATCGTCCGGCGTTCCCATCATCTTGCCGGGATTCATGCGGTTGTGGGGGTCCCAGAGCGCCTTGAATTCGCGGAAAGCCTGGATCAGCTCGGGCCCGAACATCTTTGGCAGCAGCGCCCCGCGCGATTGCCCGTCGCCATGCTCGCCGGAGAGCGAACCGCCGAGCGAGAGCACGAGATCGGCGGCGCGCTCGATGAACTCCCGATATGTCTTTACGCCCTCGACGGTATGCAGGTCGTAGCTAATGCGGGTGTGGATACAGCCCTGTCCGAAATGCCCGTAGATGGGCATGACGTAGCCGAACTCTTCGACCAGCGCCTGCAGCTTACGCAGATATTCGCCGAGCTTCTCCGGCGGCGCCGCGGAATCTTCCCATCCTTCCCAGAGGTCTGGAATACCCGGAACAAACGTCACCGCGCCCAGGGCAGATTCGCGCACCTTCCACACGCGATCAGCCTTATCGCCTTCCATGCGCTCTGCGTTGGGTTTATTGGTCCAGGCTTTCGTCGAGTTCAGGAAGCGCTCGGCCTGATCTCGCGCGTCTTCCTCGCTATCACCACCAAACTCAACCAGCAGGAAGCCGCGGCCTTCCGGCAGCAGCTCGATATCTTCAAGCGCCATCTGCTTGCGCCGCAGAAAGTCCACCAGCAGTCCGTCAAAGCCTTCGAGACCGATGGGCTTTGATTGGAGTATCTCGGGTACAGCGTCTGCGGCCACGAAAACATCGGGAAATCCAAGCACGACGAGCTGGCGGTGCTGCGGGCTTTTCATCAGCCGCACGGTGGCTTCCAGTACCGTGACGCATGTGGCCTCCGTGCCCACCAGCGCGCGCGCCACGTGGAATCCGTTCTCCGGTAGCAGTTGATCCAGGTTGTAGCCGGAGACACGCCGCGGAATATCGGGAAAGCGCTCACGCACGAGAGCTGCATAGCTGTCGCGGATGCGCTTGAGTCCGGTATAGATCGCGCCAGAGCGTCCGCTTCCAGAGACAGCCGCGTCCAATGCCTCCTCGCTCATGGGCCCGACGGTCATGCGCGTGCCGTCATAGAGCAGCACTTCCATTGATTCGATGTTGTCTACCGTCTTGCCCCCCATCAGGGCATGTACGCCGCAGGAGTTGTTGCCGATCATGCCGCCGATGGTGCAACGGTTGTGTGTTGCGGGATCGGGCGCAAACGTCAGCTTCTTCTTTTCGGCCTCTGTGCGCAGCGCATCCAGCACGACGCCTGGCTCGACGCGCGCGCGTAAATTGTCGTAATCGATAGAAAGAATGCGCTGCATATGCCGCGAAAAGTCCAGGACGACTGCGACATTGCAGCACTGCCCGGGAATGCTGGTACCCCCGCCGCGCGAAAGAACGGCAGCGCCAAACTCACGGCACGCGG
>DASVAI010000315.1:0-4169 GCA_036376445.1 Acidobacteriaceae bacterium | reverse complement strand
CGAACAAGACCAGCGAACGATTGTCGGCCTCCGCGGGAGGCGTGGTATCGAGCCACTGTATGGATTCTGTGGGCACGGCGAGCGGGCCCGAGGCATTGCAGAACTTGCCCGAACCTCCGAAGACATAGGCGAAGGCGTTGCGGACGGTTTCCACCGGGAGAGTTTTTCGCTTACCGGGCGAGACGGACACGTCGAGATAAATCGGGTCGGCTGCAACTCCCTCCACGGGGCCCTTCTTTCCCCAGAATTCTCCGCACACCACGCGCACGTGTGTTCCGTCATCATCGGTGATGTTGGGGATTTCGGGGGACTTTACTTCCTGGTATCGCGGCGAGGACATTTTGAGTGACGAGGGAAGATTGCCCCATAGCTGGAAGCCATGCATGCGGCCGGTGGCATCGCCTTTGGGCATCTCCTGATGAATGATGCCGCTGCCGGCGGTCATCCATTGGACATCGCCAGCGCCGATGACGCCGCGATTGCCGATGCTGTCGCCGTGATCTACAGTGCCGGCGAGAACATAGGTAATGGTCTCGATGCCGCGATGGGGATGCCAGGGGAAGCCGGCGAGGTAGTCTTCGGGGACGTCGTTACGGAAGTCGTCGAGTAACAGGAAGGGATCGAACTCGTGTGTGTTGCCGAAGCCGAAGGCACGGCGCAGATGCACGCCTGCGCCTTCGCGGGTGGGTTTTGATTTGATCACCTGTCTCACTGGCCGGATCGACATAACGCCTCCTGCTCGCCTGGACCTGTGTGAAGACTACAGCGACACCCGTTCGAGAGCTCAATCAGGTATCGCCATATACGGGCACCGAGGCACCGTGAATCAATCTTGCATCATCGCTGCACAAAAACAGGATCACCCTCGCGATGTCTTCCGGCCTCGGCCATTTGGAGAAATCAGCGCCAGGCATCGCTTTGCGATTTTGCGGCGTGTCAAAGATGCTGGGGACCACGGAATTTACCCGCACGCCCGAGCCTTTCAGATCCTCCGCCAGCGAGTCGATCATTGCAATGGCGCCGGCTTTGGAAGCCGAGTAGGCTGCGAGCCCGGCTGCGGGAGCCAAGGCCGCACGGGAAGCAATGTTCACGATTGAGCCGCTCTTCTGCTTCAGCATCACTGGCGCGATTGCCCGGCAGGTTGCGAAGACGGAATGCAAGTTCAACGTCAGCATGCGGTCCAGAACTTCCGGTGCGGTCGACCACAGGGGCATTCCGCCGGTGAATCCACCGACTGCATTGACCATCACGTCGATCCGGCGATGATCCGCTGCAATTTTCTGAACGAGAGCCTCGACCGCCGCGGCATCCGTGACATCGACCTGGAAGCCGGAAAGAGAGCCTGCACTTCCACCTGCCGCGCTCTGGAGCGCCTGAAGTTCGTCCGTATGACGATAAGTGATCAGGACGCGCGCCGATTCTGCGAGAAAAGCGAGGGTCACGGCCTGACCCAGCGCACCTGTTCCTCCGGCAATGAAAACGACTTTGTTCAGAAATCGCGGCGTCATGCAGATTCCTCCGGTTTGCGCTGGCTGTTTCCCCCGCGGGCCAGATCATTATCACTCCGAATCGCCGGCCGCCGACCTCGCGTCGATTTGCTCCACGGCCGAGCCAGCAGACGGCTGCTGATTGCTTTCCCACAAAGACCGGCGACTGTTTTTTCCGATAAGCTCTCTTTCGTGGAGCTCAAAGGAAAGAAGGTTCTGGTCGTCGGGTTAGGGGTGTCGGGGTTTGCGGCGGCGCTTTTCCTCAGGCGGCATGGGGCGCATGTGACGGTGTCGGACCTGCGCAGCGCCGAGGCCCTGGCGAAGCATATCCCGGCGCTGTTGGATGCGGGCGTAAATGTGGAAGCGGGCGGCCATGGGCATGCCACCTTCCGGCGCCAGGACCTGATTGTGCTGAGCCCCGGGGTTGCACCGAATACTCCGGAGATGGATGAGGCGCGCACCTTTCATATCCCGATCATCGGGGAAGTGGAGCTGGCGGCGCGTTTTCTGAAGGCTGACATTCTTGCGATTACCGGTTCGAATGGGAAGACGACGACGACCACACTGACTGGCGAAATCCTGAAGGCCGGCGGGTTGACGACGATGGTGGGCGGCAACATCGGCTTGCCGGCGATTGAGCTGGTGGAGATGCCGGAGAACCGGCCCGGCGCGTGGAGCGTGCTCGAGCTTTCGAGTTTTCAGCTTGAGTCCGTGGATACGTTCCGGCCGAAGATTGCGGTGCTGCTGAATCTGACGCCGGACCACCTGGACCGCCACGGCAGCTTTGAGAACTACGCGCTGGCGAAGGAGCGGATGTTCGCGCGGCAGACGGCGGAGGACTTCGCTGTGCTGAACGCGGACGATGCGCGGGTGCAGCAGGCGGCGAGCCGGGCGGCATCGCAGGTCTTCTGGTTCAGTCGCACGAAACTCGTGCGGCAGGGCACGTCGGTGCACCAGGGTGTGGTGGTCTTTCGCGCGTCGGAGACGGCCTCTCTTGAGCCGGTGCTGCCGGTGGATGCGATTCCGCTGAAGGGCGAGCACAACGTGGAGAACGTGCTGGCGGCGGTGTGCGCGGCGCGGCTGGCGGGAGTTTCCGCGGATACGATCGCGCAGGCGGTGCGAACATTCCACGCGGTGGAGCACCGGCTGGAGTTTGTGACGACGGTGCGCGGCGTGGAGTACTACAACGACTCGAAGGCCACCAATGTGGACTCCACGATGAAGGCGCTGGAGTCGTTTCCCGGGCGCATTCACCTGATTCTGGGCGGCAAGGACAAGAAGTCCGATTACACGACGCTGCGGCCGCTGCTGCACGAGCGGGTGAAGCGCGTTTATACAATCGGCACGGCGGCGGACAAGATTGAGGCGCATATCGCGGGCGCGGTGGATGTTGTGCATGCCGAGACACTTCCCACGGCGGTGACGATGGCGCATGATGCTGCAGAGGCCGGCGACATTGTTTTGCTCGCGCCGGCGTGCTCCAGCTTTGATCAGTTCGAGAACTACGAGCACCGCGGCCGGGTCTTCAAGGACCTGGTGGCGCAGAAGCGAGCAGCGGAGGGGAAGTAGCGGCGGATGGCGAAGCGGGTGGGGGTGGACAAATGGATGTTCTGCGTCACCCTGCTGCTGGTGCTGTTCGGTCTCGCCATGGTGTTCAGCTCCTCGGCCGTGATGGCGAAAGCGCGCTTCGGCTCGCCGTATTTCTTTGTGGAGCGGCAAGCGGCGTGGGCGGTCTTCGGGCTGATCGCCATGGTGCTGCTGATGCGGGTGGATTACCGCGTTTATAACCGCCCCAATGTGGTGTTTCCCGCGGTTGCGGTGACGGTGCTTTGTCTGCTGGGCGCGTTTCTGATGCACGATTCGCATGCGACGCACCGCTGGATCAAGTTTGGGATCTTCTCGTTCCAGCCTTCGGAGATTGCGAAGCCGGCGCTCGTGCTATTCCTGGCGTGGTTTTTGCAGGACCGTATGCAGGAGATCGAGGACTGGCGCAACACGCTGCTGCCCGCTGCTCTGCCTAGTCTGCTGTTCATCGTGCTGATCCTGAAGGAGCCGGATCTGGGCACGGCGCTGGTGTGTGCGGCAGTGACCGCGATGATGCTGTACCTGGCCGGCATGGAGAAGAAGTATTTCGGCTATGGGTTGCTGGCGGCTGCGCCGGTGCTGTACTGGATGCTTTTCCGGGTGCCGTGGCGGCGCGCGCGCATGCTGGCGTTTCTCAATCCGTGGAAGGACCCGCAGGGCTCCGGGTTCCATACCATTCAGTCGCTGATCGCGGTGGGCACGGGCGGGCTGCACGGGCTAGGCTACATGGAGGGGCGGCAGAAGCTCTTCTATCTGCCGGAGCCACACACGGACTTCATCTTCGCGAATATTGCGGAGGAGCTTGGTCTGCTCGGGGCGGTGTTCATCATCGCGCTGTTCATCACGCTGGGATATCGCGGCTTGCGCACGGCGAGTTTGTCGAAGGATCCGTTCGCGCGCTTCCTTGCGTTCGGTATCACGGCAACGATCCTGATCCAGGCGTTCTTCAACGTGAGCGTGGTGTTGGCGCTGGTGCCGACGAAGGGGATCACGCTGCCTTTCATCTCCGATGGCGGCACGTCGCTGTTCTTTACGCTGGCGAGCGTGGGTGTGCTGCTGAATTTGTCGCGCGAGATTGATTAGTGTTGACCGCACAGG
>DASVAI010000312.1:0-3994 GCA_036376445.1 Acidobacteriaceae bacterium | reverse complement strand
GACGATACTTGGGATCGAAATCTGCGAAGTGCGCAAGCTTGCTGGTGAATTTGTAGCGCAAGCGTGGATTCGAGAGAATCTCCCGGTAGCGATCGCGCTTAGCGCGCTTCAAAAAATGGTGACAAGCAAATGCTCGTTGGGCACCGGAGGAGTGTAATGCAAAAACCATCATCTGCATCACAAGAAAGAGGCGACGCTCCGCGCCGCCTCTTTTGTAACTTTTTCCAACCTCTATCTATCGGGCGAACGACTGCTCCAGCATCTGCGCCGAATAGCTCTCTTTCCGCTCCGGATAGTACGCGTTCGAGATGTACTGCTCCAGCATGCGTTGCGTATTGAAGAACGACCCGTTCATCGCGATGGTCGTCTGCATCACCTTCCGCCAGCCGGGCTTGTCCTGGTAGTAGAGCGGCAGGATCTTTGACTCGAGCTTGCCGTACAGGCTTGCGGCCTCATCTTCGGCGCGGTCACGGTCGTCAATGGCCCAGCCGGTCACGCCTTCGATGCAGCCTTCGATCCACCAGCCATCCAGCACGCTCAGGCTGGGCACGCCGTTCAGCGCCGCCTTCATACCGCTGGTGCCAGAGGCCTCATACGGACGCAGTGGATTGTTCAGCCACAGGTCCACGCCGCCGGTAAGCAGCGCGCCCAGTCGCCACTCGTAATCGGCAAGATAGATGATGTGCAGCGCGCCGGAGGCCAGCTTATGCGCCTCCTCGAAGATGTGCCGGATAATCTGCTTGCCCGGCTCATCCGCGGGGTGCGCCTTGCCCGCATACAGAATCTGCATGCCCCCCACATTCTGTGCGATCTGTACTAGCCGCTCGGGATTGAGGAAGAGCAGGTCGCCGCGTTTGTAGGTCGCCACGCGCCGCGCAAACCCGATGGTGAAGACGTCCTCGCGAAACTGCATGCCGGTGCGTTTCTCGACTTCCGCCAGCAGCAGCCGCTTGCCGTCGGCATGCGCATTCACAATCTCCTGCTGCGGAATGTCGATGGCGTAGCGCAGGTGCATGTTGTCCTCGCGCCAGCGCGGCATGTGCTTGTCGAACAGCGCCTGCATGGCCGGGGCGGTCCAGGTGCCGGCATGCACGCCATTAGTAATTGCGGCGATATCGTATTCCGGGAACATCGCGCGGCTCACCTTGCCGTGCTGCATGGCTACGCCGTTCACGAATCGCGAAAGCCGCAGCGCGAGGTATGTCATGTTGACCATGCCGTCATGGCAGCCGCCGATACGCTCGATCGCCTGCGTCGCTTCCGTGCCCAGGATGCGATTCGACTGCTCCATCGAGAAGCGATCGTGTCCGGCAGGCACCGGAGTATGTGTGGTAAAGACGCAGCGCTGGCGTACAGCTTCCAGATCGCCGTCCTGCGCGGTCTCCAGCGCGCGGCCGCCCAGCATTTTTTCGAGCAGCGCCAGCGTCAGCAGCGCGGCGTGTCCCTCATTCATGTGGTACACGCTGATCTCGTAGCCCAGTGCATCCAGCATGCGCACCCCGCCGATGCCCAGCACGATCTCCTGCGCCAGCCGGTAGTTCGTGTCGCCGCCATACAGGCGATCGGTAAGCGTGCGATCCTGCGGCTCGTTCTCCTCCAGATCCGTATCCAGCATGTAGATCGGAATCGTGTGGCCGGTCACGCCTTCCATGTCATAGCGCCAGGCGCGGACGTGCACCGGACGGCCTTCGATCGTCACCACAATCCGAGGCTTTTCCTGCGGAAGCCGGCTCTCCGGGTCCCACGGCTGCGCCTCCTCGGACTGGATGCCGTTCGCATCCAGCATCTGGCGAAAGTAGCCCTTGCGGTGCACCAGCGTCACCGCTGCCAGCGGAAGTCCGATGTCGGCCGCGGAGCGAAGCGTGTCGCCCGCCAGCACCCCCAGCCCGCCGCTGTAGGTCGGCATGCTGGGCTCAATCGCAATCTCCATGGAAAAATAGCCGACCATGCCTTCGCTGGCGGCAAAACGGACGGCGTTTAGATTTCCCGTTCTCAGCCTCTCATCCATTCGGGCGAAAAACTCCTCCAGACCTCATGTCACAGCCGCGTCCGGGGACGCGGCCAGGGTGCAAGCTTCTTATCCGTTTTGTGATGCGCAATGTTTTGCGCTGGTCGCAATTCCCGGCGAGTTCCCGGCTCCGCTAAAACCCCACCGAATTCACTGTGGAAGGCGTATTTTAGCAACCGCCGCCCCCCGAGGGAAATCGTTTACGTCTGCGACTTCCGTAGCAAACGCTGTTAGCAAACGGGTTACCTTTGCGCCGTACACCCGGATCGGCCGCCCCAGTCTCCACATTCACTATGACTTAACCCGGCGGCTGCAATGTTCCTGCTGTGGAAATTCGGCGTATTTCCGGAGGCTCACTTCTCATCGGGTAACAGCTTCATCTGCGGCTGCAGTGCATCGATGGCATCCACGGTGCGGCCGGCAATCGCCTGCAGGTCGCCATTGATGCCTGCGCTCGCCTTCAGCACCAGCTCCAGTTGCTTTTCCCGCTTCGCCCACTGCCGCTCCATGAACTTGCGTTCGCTGTCCAGGTCCGCGCGCATGTCGGTGAACTTCTCCGCGATCGTCTCCACGCGATGGCGGAACTGTGGGCCGGTCAGGTAGCTGTACACCTGTTGCGCTTTCGTCTGCTCGCCTTCGCCCGTGCGCCGCACGCGCGCCAGCTCGATCAAAGCCTGCCGCAGCGCCACCGCAACTGGAATCGTGCACGCCAGGCTCGTCACCCACACGCCTTCGACCTGATCGAAGAGCGAAAGATCACGCGGCAGCGTCTGCGATGCGAGCACCGCCATCTCCGCCCCCGCCGTCCGCTGGTCCGTGCGCAGCTTCGCCAGCCATCCCTGCGACCAATTCTGCGTCCGCTTGAACTCCCACAGGATCGTCCCGCACGGCTGGCCGGATGCGTCGCGCACCACGTGCACCAGGTCGCCGCCGAACTGCCCCTTCGCCACCGGCTGAATGTCATCCATGGGGAAGCGCGTGCGCAGTTGCTGCTCCGCTTGCGTCTCCAGAACTTCGCCCTGGGCTTGCTGCGAGCCCTGCTCCGCCCTGCGCTTCAGCTCATCGATCTGCCGTCGCAAGCCCTGGATCGCCTCGTCGCGGTCGCGTACCTGCAACAGCATCTGCTCTTCCGCCTGCTTCTGCGCCTGATTGCGAACTGTGTCCAACTCCTGCCGCACCTGCCGCTCTACCTGCAGTTTCAGCTCGCGCCGCTCATCTTCGATGGCGCGCTTCAAACGAAGGAACTCCGCCTCCTGCTCCTGTGCCGCTTTCAGCTTGCAATTCATGGCATCCAGCCGCGTATCACGTTCCTTCAACTCCAGCGCCTGCCGCTCCAACTCACCGGCTACGCGCTGGCGCGCTCGTTCTGCTTCCTCGGCGGCAAGCTGTTTTCGCTCCGATTCGAGACGCGATCGCACCTGCTCCGTCACGCGGCGCTCGGCATCCATCGCCTGCTTTTCCAGCTCCGCGGTGCGTGTCGCCACTTCCTGCTCGCGACCTGCAATCGCCGTCTGCTGCTCGCGCATCTGCTGCTGATACTTCCGTTCCACGGCGGCGATCAGAGGCGCCGCCAGCGACTCCGTCACCTTCATCACGTAGCCGCACTGCGGACACTCCATCGTCTGCTCGTTCTGCGCTTGCGTCCTCTCGCCCAATCCGGCTCTCTGCATCCTGTACTCCTTTATTGCTTGCCCAGCGCATCGAGCGCGTCGCAGGCGTGCTTCAGTCCGTTCTCCTGCTTAAGCGCGGCGCCCACTTCTGCCGCTCGCGCCGCATAGCGCGGCTCGTCCAGCATTCGCCGGATGCGCCGCGCCGCGCGCTCCGCTGTGTACTCCTGCCGCCGGATCACGCTCGCAATCCCCAGCCTCCGCACGCGTCGGGCATTGTCCGGCTGATCATGACTATAGGGCATCACCAGCATCGGCTTGCCCGCCCGCATCGCCTGTGCCGTCGTCCCTACGCCGCCCTGATGCACGATGAGCGCCG
>DASVAI010000305.1:0-3566 GCA_036376445.1 Acidobacteriaceae bacterium | reverse complement strand
TAGGAGGTGCCGATGAGTTCTAGCCAGACCAATCTCCTCCAGGGCACGCTCGATCTCCTCATCCTCAAGGCCCTCAAGACGGGCGAGTTGCACGGCCTCGGTGTCTCTCGCCGCATCGACCAGATCACCCGCGGCACTTTTCAGGTCAAGCCCGGATCGCTTTTCCCCGCGCTCCACCGCATGGAGGAGGCCGGCTGGATCACCGGCTTCTGGGGCGAATCGGAGAACAAACGCCGCGCCCGCTTCTATCGCCTCACTAAAGCCGGCGAGCGCCAGTTAGGACACGAAACCGAAGAATGGCAGAAGATCGCCACCGCCATGACCCACGCCCTCAAAGCAACATAGGAGGTCTCGCGATGCAGCTCTGGTCTCGCCTCAAAAGCCTCGCGCGCAATCTCCTCCACAAGCCCGCAATCGAGAGCGAACTCGACGAAGAGCTACGGACCTACGCCGATCAACTCACCGACGAGAAAATCGCTGCGGGCATCTGGCCTACGGAAGCCCGCCGCACCACCCTCGCCGAACTCGGCGGCATCGAGCAGGTCAAGCAATCGGTCCGCGACCGCCGCACCGGCGTCACCCTCGAGCTCCTCTGGCAGGACGTGCGATACGCCTTCCGCCAGCTCAACCGCAATCGCGCCTTCACCCTTACCGCCGTCCTCACGCTGGCACTAGGCATCGGTGCTACCACCGCAATTTTCTCCGCTGTCTACGCACTGCTGCTGAGGCCGCTCCCTTACCCAAGTGCGGACCGGCTCATGGCTGTTACCCCTTCACGTTCAGGCTTTGATGGAGACTCTCTCATCTCTCCGGATTTCATGGCTGCTCAGTCGGGCATAAAATCCTTTAGCGATTTAGCGGGATACAACAACTGGATCGAAAACCTGACCGGGATCGGAGGACCGCTCCGCGTCAACTGCACGAACATCACCGCAAACTTCCTTCCCATATTCGGAGTCGTCCCTCAGCTAGGCCGCCTTTTCACTCAGCACGAAGATCGTCCCGGTGGCCCCAAGGTCGTCATCCTCAGCGACCGTCTCTGGCGAAATTACTTCCATGCCGATCCCAGGATCATCGGAAAGTCCCTCGACCTCAATGGCACACAGCAGACCGTGGTCGGCGTACTACCGCGCAGCTTCTTCTTTCCCGATCTCGCGCTTGACCCGGACCTCTACGTTCCTGCCGATCTCAGCCGCGATACGGTGCTTTCCGTCGAGAAGCCAGTCAAGATAGTTCACGCCTTCGCACGTCTTCGTGCGGGTGTCAGCATCCAGCAGGCACAGGCGGAGCTCCAGACCTTTTACACCGCCCGTGCACATAAATCGCCTCGCGAAATTGCTCCTTATTACGCTTCCACTCATGTCATCGTCGAGCCGCTGCAGCGCCACATCGCAGGAGACAACCGCGAGCCGCTCTTCATCCTTCTCGCCTGCGTCGCCGCCGTCCTCTTCATCGCCTGCGCCAACGTCGCCAACCTGCAGCTCGCCCGCGCCGTCTCCCGCCGCCATGAAACCGCTCTCCGCGGAGCCCTCGGCGCCTCGCGCCTCCGCCTCATCCGCCAATTCCTCCTCGAAAGCCTCCTTCTCTCTTCACTTGCCGCCGCTTGCGGCCTTATCATCGCGGGCGCTATCACTGCGCTCGTCCGCCAAACCGGCACTCTTGATACGTCACAGACGCCATCACGTATCGCTCAGTTTCTGCAGCTCCCCTTCGGCAAACTCAGCGCGTCCATCTATATCGATGGATGGGTTTTCGCCTTCACCATCGGCCTCGCCCTCGTCACCACCCTGCTCTTCGGCCTCGCGCCGGCAATCAGCGGCTCACGCGCAGATTTCCGCACCGCCCTCCAGTCCGCCGCCATGCGCCTCACCCAGGCGCGTGAGCAGCGCCTCCTCCGTCACAGCCTGCTTATCATCGAAGTCGCCATCGCCGTTGTGCTGCTCGCCTCGGCCGGTCTGCTCGTTCGCAGCTTCGTCAACGTCATGCAATACGACTCCAGCTTTGACCCATCTGACACACTCACCGGCACTACGCTCCTCGTCGGTCCGCACTATGAGCATCCAGGCGAACACGGCATGCCTGATTCATCCCCTGACAACATCCGCAACTTCATTCAGAATGTTCTGCCACGCCTCCAATCTCTTCCGGGCATTAAAGCTGCTGCTATCGCCAGTGCGCTGCCACTCGGCTGGGTTGACGGCACCGCGATCAGTTTCGGCTCGCCAACGCCGCCTCCGCCAATCGGTGCCCGAAAAGTCGTACCCGTCATCAGCATTACGTCGGATTACTTCGAGGTTGTCCGCAGCGCCATTCTTCAGGGCCGCCCCTTTACTGTCGACGACACCTCGACTTCGCCCCCCGTCGCCATTGTGAATCGCGCCTTTGCCCATCATTACTTCAGCGACAACGCATTGGGCAGACAGTTCAATAGATTTGTCGGCGACAATTTGTTCGCTCCCGTCACTATCGTCGGCATCGCGCAGGACGTCCGTCACAACGGCCTGGAACAAGCGGTACAGCCTGAGTTCTACGTACCCGAATCGCAGGTCCCGTCCTACAGCGTCAACATCGCCCTCCGCAGCACCGCCGACCCCACCCTCCTCGCCAACGCCATGCGCAAGGCCGTCCTCGCCGTCGACCCGCAACAGCCGCTCTTCGATATCCAGACCATGGAGCAGCGTGTCTCCAGCCAGATCGCGCAGCGCCGCCTCATCATGTTGCTCATTACCTGCTTCGCTCTGATCGCCGTCATCCTCTCCGCCGTCGGCGTCTACGGCGTCTTCGCCTACTCGGTCTCCCAGCGCACGCAGGAGATGGGCATCCGCCTCGCGCTCGGCGCATCCCGCCGCCGCCTCCTCGGCCTCATCATCGCGCAGGCCGCGCGCCTCATCACCGCCGGCGGCATCCTCGGTATCGTCGCTGCACTTCTCCTCAGCCGAGCCCTCACAAGCATGCTCGTTGGCGTCAAGCCGCACGACGCCCTCTCCTTCTCGCTCGCCTGGCTGCTGATGACCGCCATCGCGCTCCTCGCCAGCACCATCCCGGCCTCGCACGCCGCGTGCACCGATCTCGTCTCCGTCCTCCGCGCCGAATAGTTCGCGCGCCCGCGTCTGCCTGTGCAGGAGAGCGCAACTTCTTCACGCACGTGAAACAATATCCGCAATGCGGATCCTCAGTCTCCGGTTGATCGTCGCGTTGATCGTCGGCGTCACCCTCGTCTCCTTCGCCTCATCCTGGAGCCAGGTGAGCGCCGAGAAGGAAGCCCTGCGCCGCGACCTCGATCGCAAAGCCGAAGCCTTCAATGACAGCATGGCGAGCAACGCGGAATACTTCCTCCAGAACGGCGACCGCCCCGGCCTCGTGCGCATGATCGATCGCTTCAGCAATCGCGATCACCTCCTCGGCCTCGGCATTTATGACCGCCAGTTCTTCCCCCTCGCCGTACCGAAAGACCTGAGCGCCGATCTCCCTGCCGCCCGCATCATCCTCGCCGAGGCAATGACGCGCAATCATTCCGAGTCCACTTCCACCCGCGTGGAGTTCAAACGTGTCTACATGGTCGCCAC
>DASVAI010000297.1:0-2469 GCA_036376445.1 Acidobacteriaceae bacterium | reverse complement strand
TGAACAGAACATTGCAATGGGAATCCGCTCTAAGAAAAGCTGTTCCTCACAGATGTAAACGCAAATACGGTATTGTGAAAACGGTCCACACCTCTCCGTTCAGGACTGACACGCTTGGCGCGATTCACCGGCATCCTTGGCCTACTCACCATGCTGCTGCTCGCGTGGGTCTTCTCTACGAACCGCCGCGCCATCCGCATGCGCACCGTTGCCTGGGGTATCGGCCTGCAGATCGTCTTCGCGTTCCTCGTGCTGCGCTGGAGCGTCGGCCGGGACGCCATGGCATGGGCCGGTAACGGTTTCAACAAGCTGCTCAGCTATGCCTTCGCCGGATCGGAGTTTGTTTTCGGCGAGCTCGGCAAGCAGCACTCCTCATGGGGCTCCATCGTCGCCTTCCAGGTGCTGCCCACCATCATCTTCATCTCTGCACTGTTTGCCGTGCTTTACCACCTCGGTATCATGCAGCTCATCATCCGCGCCTTCGCCTGGGGCATGCAGCGCACCATGCGCATCTCCGGCGCGGAATCGCTCAATGTCGCGGCCTCCATCTTCATGGGCCAAACCGAAGCGCCGCTCTCCATCCGCCCTTTCCTCTCGAGCCTTACCCGCTCCGAGCTCATGACCATCATGACCAGCGGCATGGCACATGTATCCGGCGGCATCATGGCCGCCTATATCCTCTACGGCATCGAAGCTAAGCACCTGCTCGCTGCGGTCATCATGACCGCACCCGGCACCATCCTGATCGCAAAGATGCTCGTGCCCGAAACCGAAACTCCCGGCACGCTTGGCCACGTGCACCTGCCGGAATCCGAAGAGCACCGCGAAGAGAATCTGCTCGGCGCAGTGACGCGCGGCACCATTGATGGCGGCCGCCTCGCCTTCAACGTCGGCATCATGCTCATCTCCTTCGTCGCGCTCATTGCGCTCGTCAATGGCATCTTCGGCGGCGTGCACAACTGGCTTCAGCCGCGGCACATTCCATTTCCCGTCTCGCTCAACGCGGTGCTCGGCTGGATCTTCGCGCCCATCGCGTGGCTCATCGGTATCCCCTGGCGCGATGCGCACATTGTCGGCGACCTGCTCGGCACCCGCATGGTCCTCAACGAGCTCATCGCATACGCGAATCTCGGCCCGCTGAAAACCACACTCGCGCCGCGCTCCTTTACCATCGCCACTTTCGCGCTCTGCGGCTTCGCCAATCTCAGCTCCATCGGCATCCAGATCGGCGGCATCGGCGCCCTCATCCCGGAGCGCCGCCGCGAGCTGGCGCAACTCGGCCTGCGCGCCATGCTCGCCGGCACCATGGCCAACCTGATGTCCGCCTCGATCGTCAGCCTGCTGCTGCAATAATCGTCATCCCGACCGAAGTCGTCGCTCGCGAAGCGAGAGATGCGCAGTGCGGGCATCTGCTGTTCTACGATTGCGATTGCAGGAGGAACCGCATGCCAACCGACGATGACCTCGAACGCATCGCCCGCCAGGAGCGGGAGCTGCAGTGGACTTCTTTCTCCGAAGACGACGCATGGGAGTTGGGCTCCACGCTGCGCGAACTGGCCGCCGAGCGCCAGCTCGCCATCGTCATCGATATCCGCCGCTTCGCTCCGCACTTTGGAAATCACGCAGGCCCGCCGCTCTTCTTCGTAGCCATGCGCGGCACCACGCCCGATAACGCTGAGTGGGCGCGCCGCAAGGCGAATGTGGTCGCGCGTCTGCACCGCAGCAGCTACGCGGTCGGCCTTGCGCTCAAAACCCGCAACACGACACTGGAAGATAAGTACGGCTGGCCTGCAGCGGATTATGCAAGCCACGGCGGCGCATTCCCCATCACGCTCGTCGGCAGCGGCGTCATCGGCTCGATTACGGTATCCGGCCTGCCGCAGCGCGACGACCACGAACTCGTGGTGGAAGCCTTATGCCTCGAACGCAATCGCCAATACGCCGACCTGCGCCTTCCTGAATTGAGTTGAACCGCAGCTCCGTTCCGGCAGGTAGATTGCTCTTCCATGCACAGGACCAGACGTCACTGGAAACTCCTTATTGCGTTCGCAGAGTCGTCATCGGATCGGTCTTCGCCGCGCGCAATGCCGGGGCCGCACTGGCCGCCAGCGCCACTGCCAGCAGTACCAGCGACATTACGCCGAACGTCACAGCATCAAGCGGCTTCACACCATACAACAACGTCGCAAGGAGTCGCGTCACGGCAAACGAAATCGCCAGCCCTACCGCCACTCCAATGGCCGCCAGCCTCATTCCGCGTTTCAGAATCATGCGCAGCACATCGCCGCGCTGCGCGCCCACTGCAAGTCGCAGCGCAATCTCCAGCGCGCGCTGCTCCACGATGTACGCGAGTACTCCATATAGTCCTACCGCCGCCAGCAGCAGCGCGATCCCCGCAAATGCCGTCAGCAGCAGCGTCTGGAAGCGAGCCGGCGCCATCGCCTGCCAGACATAGAACTCCAACGGATG
>DASVAI010000291.1:0-5656 GCA_036376445.1 Acidobacteriaceae bacterium | reverse complement strand
GCCGCCGGAATGCAATGTGAGCGGACAGAGCCACGCACCAGGCCAGCATGCCGCCGGCGAGGGAGGAACCGATGAGCCAGAGAAAAGCAGATCGCGGGGCCCAATGCTCACTCATCATGGCCAGAGGTACGCCAATTCCTGAAATCAGCAACGCCAACCGGGGGGAACCGGAAGCGTTCAACCGTCCGAGCGCGGGCGTGGCATGACCGCTCCGGGCCAAGGAAAACATCATGCGGCTGGCGGCGTAGAGGTTGGCATTGGCGCCGGAAAGCGCAGCGGTGAGCACGACAAAGTTCATCAGAGCGGAGGCCGCCGGAACTCCAGCGACTACGAAGACGGTAACAAACGGGCTTTGCGCCACCCCGGCGCGGTTCCAAGGCAGGAAGCCCACCAGCACCGCGGTCGAGCCGATATACACGAAGGTCAGCAGCGCAAACATTATTTTTGTAGCGCGAGGAATTTCGCGGGTGGCTCGCGCTTCTCCCGATGAGATTGCGACCATCTCCAAGCCGAGAAAGCTGAACAATGCGAACGACATCGCCAGGAGCGGCGATACCGGACCATTGGGAAAAAGACCTCCGTGGTTCACGTACTGAGGTGTTGCCCGGCCGGTCAGCAACATTGAGGAGCCGGCGAGTATGAAGACTGCGATGGTTACGACTTTGATCATCGCGAACCAGAATTCAAAGCTGCCGTAATCGCCGACTGGGCGCAGGTTGATAAGCAGGAGGAGGGCCGCGTAGACGACAACCCAAACGAGGCCTGGCACAGCAGGAAACCAGTATCGGGAGTAGGTGGCGGCGGCCACCAGCTCCGCGCCGACGGCAACGACAAGGGCAAACCAATATCCGTATCGGGCGATGAAGCCTGCCCAGGAATTCAGATAAAGGTCGGCGTACAGCCCGAAAGATCCAGCTCCGGGATGCGCGCTGGCGAGCTCTCCCAAAGCGCTGGTAACCGTCCACGCCAGGAAAGCGCCAATCAGATACGTGAGAATCAGAGCCGGGCCGGCAATTTGGATTGCGGCGCCCGAACCGAGCAAGAGCCCAGTTCCGATGGACGCGCCGACGCTCACCATCGCCATCTGAGAGGCGCTCAGCTGGTGTCGGAGTCCTGCCTCCTGATCAGCGTGCTGGGCTGTCGGCATCGGGCATTTATACCATAAAGCCGCTCCATGGACAGCGCGGCGTTGGGCGCTGTTCCGGGAAGGCGCGAGGACGCTCTGCCCAGCAAAAGAGGGGACTGCATGTCTCAGGTAGCATCTCAGCAGGGTGCTGACTGCGGCACCGAGGGAATGCCATGAAGATTGTCTCCGTGAATTGCGGTTTGCCTCGGCAAGTTCTGTGGCATGGACACAGCGTCACCACATCGATTTACAAGGAGCCTGTGCATGCGCGAATTGCATTACGGACGCTGAACCTGGACGGCGATCGGCAATCGGACCTCACTGTGCATGGGGGTAAGGACAAGGCGGTCTACTGCTATCCAACTGAGTACTACGCCTATTGGCAGACGGAGTTTCCAGGCCGTTCGTTGCCGTATGGATCCTTCGGAGAGAACTTTTCAATCAGCGGCCTGGCGCAGGAAGGCTTGGCGGAGGAGTCAATCCATGTTGGCGACCGGTTTTCTGCCGGCTCTGCGGAGGTCGTCGTGACTCAGCCGCGGCTACCGTGCTACAAGCTCGGAATCAAATTTGAATCGGACGATATGGTGAAGCGGTTTCTCGAGAGCAGGCGCACAGGCTTTTATCTCGGGGTCACTCGGGAGGGCGAGGTTGGCCCAGAGGATGACTTAACCTTGCTCAGCCATGATCCGGATTCTGTTTCTATTTCGGAGATCACCCGGCTCTACGTGACAAAGGATTATGGCCCTGAGGACGTTCGGCAGGCTCGGCGCGCGATGGCAGCAACAGCATTGCCCGACAGCTGGAAGGGCTGGTTCGAAAAGAAGCTGGGTCGGCTCGGTGCATAAGCGGCGTTTTGTGAAATCGCTAAACTGGCCATTTCCATCGAGACGGCAGAGCGTAGCCAAGCTCGGCATCGCGCTCAGTTTGTTCTGAGCGCAACGAGGGGATGGATCTTTGAGGCTCTTCGTGCGGGCACGTATCCGGCAAGCAGAGCGACGAGCGCCAGCAGGACTGCCATTCCCGCAAAGGTGAGAGGGTCTGTCGGCGGAGTTCGGAACAAAAGAGAAGCAATGAGCCGAGCGACAAAGAACGATGCTACGACTCCGGCCGCGATGCCGATCAGTGCGAGTTTCAACGTTCGTGAGATTACGTCGAGTTGCACGCGGACCTGGGTGGCGCCGAGAGCCATGCGGATACCGATCTCCTGCGTCTGGCGCGTGACCGAGTAGGAGATGACTCCGTAGATTCCGAGGGAAGCGAGTATAAGGCCGAGACCGGCGAAGGCGCCGACAAGTACGACGAAGAAACGGCGCGGAGAAGTGACGTGATCCACCAGGCTCTGGATGGGCTTGAATTCTGAAGCAGACTGGGCGGGATTGATATCGCGCAGGGTACGCATGACGCTGGTGGCAAGCACAGGCGGCGGCAATTTGGATCGCAGCACGAGATAAGAGCCTTCCGGACCGAACTGCTTGTTTGCGGGCATGTACATTTGCGCGCTGCTCTCGTCTTCGGCAGTGCTTTCGCGAACGTCGCCAATTACGCCGATGATTTCGGGCTGCGCACCACCTGCGTAGGCAATGCGGCCAACCGGGTTCTGGCCGGGCCACAATTTACGGGCGACAGTCTGATTGATGACGACCACGCTGCGGTTATTGACGAGGTCATCCCAGCTTACGTCGCGGCCTGCAATGAGGCTCATTCCCATCGCCCTGAAATACCCAGGAGAGACGATGTAGACGAACACGGGAATGAAGTCCTTGTCTTTGGGCTGCTCAGATCCCTTTGCAGCAATCCCCCAGCCGCGGTTTCGGCTCATCGGCAGGTTGTCTGATATGCCGGCGGCTTCGACACCTAGGATCTGCGACACGCGGCTTACAACTTCGTGCCAGATTGCGGCTTGCTTTGCCGGATTGCCGCCATCGTCGTAATCAACGCTTACGGCGGCGGCGCGGCTAGGCTCGAAGCCGAGATCAACATCGAGGACGCGGAGGAAGCTGCGCAGGAGCAAGCCCGCGCCAACGAGCAGGACGCAGGCGAGAGTAACTTCGGTGACGACGAGGATAGAGCGCAGGCGATCATGCCTGCGGCCCTCGCTGCTTCCGTGTCCGCCATCTTTGAGGGCTTCCTGCAGATTGGCTGAGGACATCCGCAGGGCGGGCGTTGAGCCGAAGAGGACAGCGGCCGCGAGGGCGATGATCAGAGTCCAGGTGAGAGCGGCGCCGTCAACTCGCACCATGTTGAGCAGTGGCAGCGAGACAGCTCCCTCATTTACGAGCCACGCGAGAACAGCCCAGGCAATGCCGAGACCAAGCATTGCTCCGGCTGCAGACAAAATGAGGCTCTCAGTGAGCAGCTGACGCAGGATGCGGCGGCGTGTTGCCCCGAGGGCACTGCGCATTGCAAATTCTTTGCTGCGTGCCGCGGCGCGAGCCAGCAGGAGGTTGGAGAGATTGACGCAGACGATCATGAGAATCAGACCTACTGCGCACCACAGCACGATAAGCGAGCGACGCAGCTTGCCGCTGACGTACTCTTTGAGGCCCGTGAGCTGGCCGGTGTAGGGCTTTCCGTATTCAGGGTGCTTTTTGACGGCATAGATCTGAGGAAAGAGCGCGTCAGTCTCGCTCTGGGCCATTGCGATGGTCACGCCAGGCTTGAGGCGGCCCACGAGGGCGAGATCGTTTCCATCGTCCCGGTAGTCATCCATGATGTAGGGCACGAAAAGGTCGACCCGGGAGCCGGGTGAAAATACCGATCCGAAATCGAAGGTCTCAGGCAGGACTCCTGCAATGACGACGGACTTGTTTTTCAGATCCATTGCATCGCTGAGATCGACGGTGCGTCCGATGATATTGCGATCGCCATGGAACTGGCGTTTCCAGTAGGCATAGCTCAGCAGGGCGGCAGGCTGGGCGTGATGAACGAATTCCTCGTGACGGAAGCGACGGCCAAGGGCAGGCTCTATGCCAAGCGTCTCGAAAAAGCCCTCCGCAACCAGCAGTCCCGTGGCAGGCACTAGCTGGCCGTTGCCGGAAAGTTTGAAATTGTTGGGCCCGGTGAACGCGAAATATCCGCTGACAGATTGAAAAGAATGATTCCGCTGCTCAAATTCCTCTGTGGCGTCGGCGGTGTAGGTTCTGCCGGATTCGTTACTCTTGGCATCCTTCTCCACGATCCGCACGAGCCGCTGCGAGTCTGGGAATGGCAATGGGCGCAACAGAATTGTGTTGACCACGCTGAAGACAGCAATATTGGCGCCAATGCCAAGCGCAAGTACGAGGATGGCAATGATGGAAAACGTGGGGTTCGCGATCAGCTTACGTAATGCGTATCGTGAATCCTGCTTGCACTCTAACCAGTAGTCGGAGATCCGACTGCGAAGTTCCATGTGGCCTCCTATGCGCTTGCCGATACGTTCGACGGCAGGAATGTTCCCGAATTGACGTTCTGCTTCCGCACGAGCCGCCGCGGGTGGCCATCCCCGAGCGATGAGATCGTCGGTTTTCGATTCGATGTGGAAGCGAAGCTCTGCCTTGACGTCTTCGCCGCAATCGGGACCGAGAAGCCGATCGTACCGACGCCAAATTGGAGTCCTGTTCATGTCGTTTCCTGCTGGCTCGGCTGGGTCGCGCCCAAGACCTTGGAGACCGCACTGGCATACGCCTGCCAGGTTTTTGTGCCGTCGCGAAGATGACGGCGACCCTCGGGGGTCAGACGGTAAAACTTGGCTTTGCGATTGTTCTCAGATAATCCCCATTCCGCCACCACGAGTTTTTTGCTTTCGAGACGCCAAAGAGCGGGATAGAGCGTCCCTTCTTCGAGGAGCAGCGCGTCGTCGCTCTGGCGGCGGATGAGGCTGGCGATGGCATAGCCGTGCTGCGGCCCCCAGACCAAGGCTTTGAGAATTAACACATCGAGTGTTCCGCGCAGGAACTCCAATTTAGAGTCGTCCATCGTACCCCTTGTAGTGCAAGGGAAGGTTCTCACAGAGTCCCCTTTGAATGCAAGGGGAAGTTTACCTGGGATGGGTCTTTGTGAGGATGGATGCTTCCTTTGCAGAAAAGCTAGATACGTTTGGAGGTAGATATACGCTCTGCCGGGCTGTTGGCGTCGAGCGAATTGCGGTGGCTATCGACGAGCGTCGGAGGGAGTTGATGGTGCAAAATCGCATTGCTCGCTGCTGCGATCGGCATCATCGATGCCGCGCAACAAGATTCGGGGACGTGGTTGGGAGGCTAGCGGAATCTGCGAATGAAGAGAGAGTGGCGGTCTGATCGGTAGAGGCCGAGCACGTACAACCCGGCCCTGCCCGTAGTGGAGTAGATCTTTTGACGAATCCGAAGCACTGCGGCACCTACGGGGATTTCCAGCAGGCGAGCTGTATGAGCATCGGCAGTGGTGGCGTCGACTTCTTCGTCGGCATGGGCGATCTGAATCCCGTAGTCATGCTCCAGGATGGAGAAGAGCGAGACTCGATCGAGCCGGGCCTGGGTGAGACCCGCGAATTCGTCAGCAGAAAAGTAGCAG
>DASVAI010000272.1:0-7840 GCA_036376445.1 Acidobacteriaceae bacterium | reverse complement strand
AGGCCATGACGGAAGTTGCTTGCCACAGCGGGACGGAGCTGAGCCTCCTCCCGCTTCGCGATCTGCGGCTCATCACGGTCGATGCGCTCAAAGCGTTGCTGGTGGCCTCCCACACCAGACTGCCTGGAGTTACGTTTCAGCATCTTCCTGTCTTCGAAGTCGCCGCCGCCATTCCTGATCTAGCGGACGCTCTCCCCGTTCTTCAGGACGCAGGGCTCGGCTCGCTGTATCTCAACTTCGAGGCCGGACGCTCATCCGCGTATTCGCGCCATGATCTCGCTGCGCTACTCACCCGCGCAGCCGCGGCCGGGCTCGGCGTCTCGTCTGCCGTCACCATCGGCCACACCGAAAGCCTCGAGCAGCGCGTCGATTTACTTGCACTTCTGCGCGATCTTCAGCAGAAGACCGGCGCAATCCAGTCTGTGCTCGTGCGCATCCATCGCGCCACCGACTCCGATGCGCGGCCCGAAGAAGAAGCCACCGCGGTCGACTACCTCAAGACCTTGGCCGTCGCCCGTCTCTTCCTACACAACGTCGAGCACCTCCAGACCGACTGGTCCGTCATGGGTCCCAAGGTTCTCGAGCTCGCGCTGCGCTTCGGCGCCGACGACGCGGGCGCCGTTCCGTGGTCGCAAGCCGGCAGCCCCGGTCCTTCTCACCATGGCGGCGAGTCCGAGCTCCGCCGCATTATCCGCGATGCCGGCTTCCAGCCAGTCGAACGCGATGCCCTCTTCCGCCAGAGCCTGCTGCACTGAAACATCTTCGGTATCGATGGAGACCTCACAACGGCCTGTTCTCATTCCTTTCGCCACCGCGAGCCACACCGACC
Organism: Acidobacteriaceae bacterium; assembly: GCA_036376445.1. Lineage (GTDB taxonomy): Bacteria > Acidobacteriota > Terriglobia > Terriglobales > Acidobacteriaceae > KBS-83. The sequence continues at coordinate 7,011 of DASVAI010000272.1, read as the reverse complement.
GTATTTCCGTCGACCGCGGTATCACCGAAAATGCCTGAGGCCCCGCCAAACACGTACAATCAAGCTGTAGAGTCCGTCAGACGACAATGCCACTGATCGAGCTTGCAGCGTTCCTCCAGCACACCGCCGTGAATGCCGGGCTCTGGCTTCTCTCGCAGCGCGGCTTCAGCCACTACCTGCGCACCCACTACAGCAACGATCCCGTCAACAATCCATTCCGCTATCTCTACCAGTGGAACGCATTCGATACCACGCTGCTCATCCCCTACTTCGTCGTCATGATCCTGCTTGCCTTTTACGGCATGCATCGCTATCAGCTTGTCTACCTCTATTACAAGCATCGCGACCGCGCGACGAAGCAGCCCGCGCGGCATTTCACGGAGCTGCCGCGCGTCACCGTGCAATTGCCCATCTTCAATGAGCAATACGTCATCGATCGCCTGATCGACGCCTGCTGCCGCCTCGACTATCCGTCCGACCGCCTCGAGATCCAGGTGCTCGACGACTCCACCGACGAAACTCGGCAGGTCGCATCTGAGCTCGTGGAGCGCTACCGCGCGCTCGGCCACAACATCGTCTATCTGCACCGCACCGACCGCCACGGCTACAAAGCCGGCGCGCTCGATGCCGGACTTCGCCCGGCCTCCGGCGAATTCGTCGCCATCTTCGACGCCGACTTCGTGCCCCCGTCTGAATGGCTCATGCAGGTCGTCCACCACTTTGCAGAGCCCGAGATCGGCATGGTGCAGACGCGCTGGACGCATCTCAATCGCGACTACAGCTTTCTCACCCAGGTCGAAGCCATCCTCCTCGACGGCCACTTCGTCCTCGAGCACGGCGGCCGCTCGCGCTCCGGCGTCTACTTCAACTTCAACGGAACCGCCGGCATGTGGCGTCGCGTCGCCATCGAGCAGGCCGGCGGATGGCAGCACGATACACTCACCGAAGACACCGACCTCAGTTATCGCGCGCAGCTACGCGGCTGGCAGTTCCGCTATCTGCAGGACGTCACCTGCCCTGCGGAAGTCCCCATCGAGATGACCGCCTTCAAAACCCAGCAGGCCCGCTGGGCCAAAGGCCTCATCCAGACCTCCAAAAAGATCCTTCCCCGCGTCTTCAAAAGCGACGCCCCGTTCCACACCAAGATCGAAGCCTTCTACCACCTCACGGCCAACATCAGTTATCCGCTCATGGTCGTGCTCTCCGTGCTGCTCATGCCCGCCATGGTCATCCGCTTCTATCAGGGCTGGTTCCAGATGCTCCTGATCGATGTGCCGCTCTTCATGGCCTCCACCTTCTCTATTTCTTCGTTCTATCTCGTCTCGCAAAAAGAACTCTATCCCGGCTCCTGGTTCCGGACCTTTCTCTATCTTCCCTTCCTCATGGCGCTCGGCATCGGACTCACCGTCACCAACACGCGCGCCGTCATGGAAGCTCTCTTCGGCATCAAGAGCTCCTTCAAGCGCACCCCGAAGTACCGCGTCGAAAAGAAGGGCCAGCGAGCGCAGGCCGCCAAATACCGCAAGCGCCTCGGACTGGTCCCGTGGATCGAGCTCCTCATCGGCTGCTACTTCGCTCTCACCATCGCCTACGCCATCACCAACGAAAACTACTTCACCATCCCGTTCCTGCTGCTCTTCGTTATCGGCTACTGGTACACCGGTCTGCTCTCCCTCCTGCAAGGACGCTTTGAGCGCTGGCGGGGTGCCGAGGCCAATCTCGACGAGTCTTCCCCCAAGCCCTTCCCCGTCGGCGTGTAACTTCGCCCCGCTACAGACAACCCCGAAGCCGGTGCCACCATCGGACTCGCTGTTGGTGGGCCGCGCCGCGGCTCAATCTCATCCCCTGAGGCGCCGCGCAATCTCAATGGAAGGTTGGCATCATGGTAATTATTTGGTGGATCATCGTCGGCCTTATTGCCGGTTGGATTACCGGCAAACTCATGAAGGGCAGCGGCTACGGAGCAATCGGGGACATCATCGTCGGCATCATCGGGGCCATCATCGGCGGGTTCATCATGCGCGCCGTCGGCTTTTCGGGCCAGGGCGGCATGATCTACACCATCATCGTCGCGATTATCGGCGCTGTGATTCTCACCCTCATCATTCGTCTCTTTACCGGCAAAAAAACAGCCTGAATCACCTCCCAAACTCACCAGCGGGCCTCCTCAAGGGCCCGCTTTCCTCTTCTGCTCTACACTGGTCGCCATGCCTATGCGCTTTGCCCGCTTCGCAAACGTTAGTCTTGTCGTCCTTCTCGCCTTTGCTCCCTCCGTCCTGTTCGCTCTCGATCGCCAGCCAACCGCCATCTACCAGGCGCGACGCGAAGCTCTCGCTAAAGAACTCCACGGCGGCGTAGCGCTCGTCTTCGGCAACTACGAGCCCGCCATGGAATACCAGGACTTCCGCCAGGACGAAGACTTCTACTACCTCACCGGATGGAACGAGCCCGGCGCAGCGCTCATCGTCGCCGATGCAGTGCCCGCCCACCCCGGCAAACCCGCACTTCCTTATCGCGAAGTGCTGCTCCTGCCCGAGCGCAACCTCCACGATGAGCTCTTCACTGGCGTCAAGCTCGATGCATCTTCGCCCAACGTCACCAACCTCACTGGCGTGCGCGAGGTCCGCTCCATCCGCGATCTCCCGTCGATCCTCGGCGAGCGTGGCCTGCGCGATGTCTGGACACAACCGGACAATTCCTACGCAAAGAGCGCGCTCGCATTCGCGCAAAGCTCACTCGGCAGCGGCGACCCGGTCAACGCGCAGGACATCGGCGACCTCACCAAACCGCTGCGCTCCGTCAAAGATGCCGGCGAAATCGAGCTGCTGCGCAAAGCCGCCGACGCCTCCATCAAGGCGCAGACCGCCGCCATTCTTGCCATCCATCCCGGCGTGAATGAGCGCGCGATCTCCGGCATCCTCACCGCCACGCTCCTCGCCAACGGCTGCGAGCGTCCGTCCTATCCGTCGATTGTCGGCAGCGGCATTAACTCCACCGTGCTCCACTACTCCACCAACGACGCCGCCATGCAGAGCGGAGATATCGTGGTGATGGACGCCGCCGGCGAATACTCCATGTACGCCTCCGACGTCACACGCACCGTGCCCGTCAACGGCCACTTCACCGATCGCCAGCGTGAGATCTACAACATCGTCCTCGGCGCGCAGCGCGCCGCTGCTGCTGCCTTCATCTCCGGCAAGTCGAAGCTCTACAATCGCGAGCACCCCGACGACTCACTTGACGGCGTCGCCCGCGCCTATATCCGCACCCACGGCAAAGACCTGCATGGCCAGCCCCTCGACAAGTACTTCATCCACGGCCTCAGCCATCCCGTCGGCATCGACGTCCACGATCCCCTAGATCGGGACAAGTCCCTCGGTCCCGGTTCCGTCTTCACCATCGAGCCCGGCATCTACATCCCGGAAGAAAAAATCGGTGTCCGCATCGAAGATACCTACTATGTCGATAAAGACGGCAAGCTCCAGGACTTCATCGCCGATCTGCCCCACACCGCCGAAGACATCGAAGCCCTGATGCGACACGGAGCGAACGCAACGCACTGAAAGCGATGGCCGTCCTCCACTCCCTCATCGCCATAGCCGCCGGGTTCGGCGCGATCGCCGGCCTCACCGCCATCACCACGCTGCTCATGCGCTGGCTCGTGCCCGCCTGGACACAGATGCCTCCCTCCCGGTCAGCACAGCTCTTCAACCTGATCGCAACCTGTCTCTACTCCGCCATCGGCGGCCGCATCACCACCGTCCTCGCCCCGGTCAGCCCGCTCACCCAAGCGCTCATCCTCGCCATCATCGTGCTGCTCGTCTCCACTGCAGCGGCAGCCGAATTTCGCGGACAGCCCCTCGGCTTCTATCCCTTCGCCCTCGCCGTCCTGCCCTCCATCGCCACCCTCGGCGCCGGCATTCTCACCGTGCTCTACCGCTGAAACGAAACGAGCCAGAGAGATGATCACTGGCTCGCGTCCTTACTTGCTGCTTCTCTAAAACCGGATCCCAAACGTAACCGGAATCATGCTCACCGTCCCCGAGCCAAACTGCGTCGGACTCGGCTTCGGCGAGTTCACAAACAGGTAGCGCGCCTCTGCAAAAACTTTCGCGCCCCGGTCGCTGATGTTGTGCGTGAACCCCAGCCCGATGTTCGCGCCTCCTTGGTTGCTGGAAAAATGACTCAGCAGCACATTCGCATACTGCGGATAGCAGTATCCATAAAAGTCGCAGCCGATCCCCAGGAACACCGGCGCTGTAAATGATGTCAGCTTGCGATAGAAGCCGCCGCCGCCCGTCACATAGCCGCCCCACGCGCCGCTTGTCTTGTAGTAAAAGACCGGATCCAGCGTGATGCCCCACAGGTGCACATTGCCGTCCGGCGCGCCGCTCGCCGCCAGCACCGAATTCGGAATGCCCGTGTCATGGAACTCCCACGCCGCCAGCAAGCCGAAGTGCTGGCTGAAGTTCCAGCCGCCGCCCAGCCGTATGTTGTAGCCCGTCGTCTGCGTGCCTTTCGTATTGCCGATCGGCGAGGAAAATCCCGCGCCCGCTTCGATCGCCAGGCGATGAAAGCCCGGCTCCCCATACCGCGGATACTGCTTGTAGCCTCCCTGACCGTAACCGCCGCTGTTCTGCCCGCTCTCCTGCGCGTGGAACGAGAGCACGCTCGGGTTCTGCGGTGACGCATCGTTGCTGCTCGAGGAATACTGCGTGCTCGCCGGCTCTTGCGCCCATGCCCCGCAGGCGGCGACCGTGAATCCTAAAAAAAGCGCCGGCAAGTACCGCCCGGCTTTGGAAACAAAAAGGCAGACAACAGAACGGCTCATCATTCGCAGACTCCATTTGTCGTAAAAGAGATCACCGGAGCGCAAACCTGACGCTCCTTCAACGTAGGACACACTTCCGCACAGAAAAGTTTCTCTCGCCCTAGGCAAATGCCTACAGTACCCCAAAACGTACCGAAAATGCGCCGCAATCCGTTCTCCGCCGCGTGCGGGCCAAACATATTTCATTTCCCACCGCTGTCACAGCGGATTCTGCCTACTACCGCCGTCAGGTTCACTCCGCCCGCATCGCCTCCATTGGCTGCACTTGGCTCGCCCGCCACGCCGGCACCACGCTCGCAACCACGATCGTCGCAGACAAAATCATCACGACGCTAACCAGCATCCACGGATCTCCCGCACGGGTCTCGTACAGCAATCCACGGATCACTCGGCTCGACACGAATGCTCCGGCCTCACCCACCACCATTCCCGCCAGCGTCCAGCGCAGTGCCTCCCGCAATACGCGGGACACAATGCGTCCGCGGCTCGATCCCAGCGCCATCCGGATTCCGATCTCCAATCTGCGCTCCACCACGCGCTGGGACAGCACGCCGTAAGTCCCCATGGCCGCGAGCAACAGCGCCATCCCCGCAAACCCGCCCAACACTACAGTGCGAAAGCGCGGCTGTGCATTCTGCTTCGATAGAAACTCCTCCACCGTTTGTATGTCGGATAGCACAAGGTCCCGGTTCGTTTCGGCTACTACGCGCTCCACATCCTTTGCCGCATTCATAGAATCCCCACCTGGGATCCGCACCAGCAGCGTCGCCGCCTCCCTCGGATGTTGCGCCATTGGCATATAAGCAACCGGATTTGTTACGAGACCCATCTCCCGGAAGACACTCGCGCTCTTCACGTCTCCCACCACGCCCACAATGGTCAGCCAGGGCGCGCTCGCATCCTCCGGCCTGCCCAGCTTGATGCGTCGGCCAATCGCATTTCCCACTGGAAAGTACTCCTTTACAAGCGCAGCGCTCACCAGCACCACCGGCTGCGTATCTTTCGTGTCCGTCGCGCTGAATCCCCTGCCCGCCAGCAGCGGCAGTTCCGCCGTTTGCAGATAATTCCTGCTCACCACCTGCGTCGCCACATCGTGCGCCGCCAGTTGCGCATCAAACCGCCTCCCCTCCGCTGCCAGCACGTCCGATCCGATCGGCTCTACATTGGACGCCAGTGCCGCTCCGCCCACACCGGGCATCGCCGCGAGCCGCGCCAGCACAGCTTCTGCCGTCCGCTCCTGCGTATCGGGTGTTGCCTCCGGCCCTGGCGCCAGCTTCATCCGTGCGGTCAACAGGTGGTCCGTGCGAAAGCCCAGCGGCGTGTCGGCCAATCGCATCAGGCTCTTCGTCAGCAGCAATGCCGTGCTCAGCAGCATTAGGGAGAGCCCTACCTCGAGCGCAACAAGCACCTGTCCGATCCGGTGCAGCGGCGCGGTCTGACTTCCTTTTGCGCGAAAAGCCGTACTCAAGTCCGTGCCGGAAGCACGCCACGCCGGCGCCACTCCCGCCAGCAGGGTGCATATACCTGCCAGCAGCGCCACAAACAGCAGCACCGGCCAGCGTATCGCCGCATCATTGCCGGGCGGCAGTGTCACTGGACTCCATGCCGCCAGCGCGCGCGGCACGATTGCTGCAATTCCCACGCCCGCCAACGCGCCGAATACCGACAACACCATCGATTCCGTCAGCAGTTGCCGCACCATCCTGCGTCGCCCGCAGCCCATAGACGCACGAATCGCCATCTCACGCTGCCGCTCCGCTGCGCGCCCCAGCAACAGGTTGGCCACATTCACACACGCAATCAGCAGCACTACTGCCACTGCCGCAAACAGCAGCCACAGCCCCTCGCGCAGATTCCGTCCTGTCAGCCAGGTGAACTCCCGCTGCATATCGAGCACCACCGGCACCGAAGGCGGTTCCATCAGTTCCGGTGGCTTCTCTGTTGCAATTCCCGCCTGGATTGCGGTCAGCTCCTGCTCCGCGGCGCCGCGCGAGACGCCCGCTTTCAGACGCCCCATCACGCCTGCCGGTGTCTTCCACGGCTGCCGCACGAAATCGCTGTCCGGCGTGATCACCGTCCACATCTGCGCCTCGCGCGGATAAAACGAGAAGCTCTTCGGCATCACCCCGACGACCGCGCACGCGCTCCGCCCCAACCGCAGCGTCTTGCCCGGCATCGTG
>DASVAI010000259.1:0-2416 GCA_036376445.1 Acidobacteriaceae bacterium | reverse complement strand
CCCGCCGTCGCCGCAGTGCCCCCGGTCGTGCTTCCTGTTCCGAAGACGATCTCCCACAATCCGGAGTTCGCCAGCGGCTTGCCCGTTGCATCCGCGAGCTGGCCCTTGAACGCAAAGCTCGCCGGATCATATGCGTTAATCGTCCCGTCGCCGAAGTTGCCGATCAGCAGTGCGCCGCCAAAGCTGCCGAAACCTGCAGGCGCCAGCGCCATACCCCACGGCGCATTCAGCTTGCCGCCAACCACCGCCTCCGTCACGAAATTCCCGTTCAGGTCGTACTGATCCACCACACCGAGCCCCGCGCCCACCTTCTCAGCGCCTTTTCCATCCGGCTGCGCGTAGGTCACATAAACGCTGTTCCCGATCGTGTGAATTCCGAATGGCGCATATCCTGCCGGCAGATTCGGATCGCTGAAGCTCCCGGTAAGTGTCGCCTTTGCGAAGTTGCTGTCGAAAACACCTACCTTGCCCGCAGAAAAGTTCGCTGTCAGCAGAAACGTGCCGCTGTTATTCTTCACCACCGCGATGTCGGTATACACCGCATGCGCCGAAGAATTATTCACGACCGTCACTGCCTGCGATGTGCTCTCATTCCACGCCGCAATAGTGCCGTCCAGTGTGCCGAAGATAAACTGCGCCGCGCCTTTGCCCGGAATCGTGAACACGCTTGTGTCCGCGTTGAATACAGTCCCCGCCGGAAAGCCGTTCGGCTGCGATGCATCCGCCGGAGGAATCGTGACGGAAAATTGTTTGTTCCCGCTCGCGTCATCCACCAGCGACAATCCCGTGCCCGCAGTGTCGATCCACAAGGCCGGCCCGATCGAAACGCCCCATGGGTTGATGAGGGTGGGATCGGTCTTCTGCGCCGGCACCGATCCATCCGAAATGATGTTGGTCTGCGTATAGGATCCCGACTGACCAAAAGCGGCGGCAGTCAGAACACAAGCGGCAAAGATTGTCGCCAGCGAAGCCCACAACGAGAGAGAGCGTCGCAGTCGGGCCGCGGCTCTTGGATTGATATACATGTCGCTGAACTCCAGGGACCGCCGTCTGAATTTGAGGGGCCCCCGGCCGTCGGTCTGAAATGAAGCCTAGAGATTCAGAAGTGCAGACTTGTCATGCCATTGTTAGGTGTTTGTCATCCTCTTAGCGCGCCTTCGGGCATTAGAGAACCGCCACGCATACATTTACGCGAAGCACACAATTTTTGTGACAAGACGCAGACATCGATGGAATAAATGCAGCGCGACACAGTTAGCGCAGCTTCAAAGCCGCTGGCGTAAACAATGCTCCCGCTACCGCGTGACTCGCGCAATTTTCATCTACTCTTCACGAAGAACACTGGCGGGCTCGGTTCTCGCCGCGCGCAACGCCGGGCCTGCACAACTCCCCAAGCCCACAACCGCGACCAGCATCACGATGCCGGCATATGTTTCCGGGTCCGCCGCCGTCACGCCGTAAAGCATCCCCTGCAGCAAATGACTCGCAGAAAACCCCAGCGCCAGCCCTGCCAGGCAGCCGATGCCGACGGTCCGCAGGCCCGGCACAACGAGGGTGCCAACGATTCGCGTTCTCGAAGCGCCCACTGCAAGCCGCAGGCCCATCTCGCGCCGGCGCATCCGGCCGAGATAGCTCAGCGTGCCGTAAAGACCAAGGCACGCCAGTGAGATTGCGGTCCCTGCGAAGAACGTGAGGACGGAAGTACGCAGCCGGTTTTCAGTGAACGAGTCGCTGATGTGGTCCTCAAGCGGCGAGATGCCAAATACAGAGCGGCCCGGCTCCGCCTGGTGAAGCTTAATGCGCAGCGTCTCTACGAGCGCCGCGGGATCGCCAGCGGTGCGAATCAGAAACCACGGCGAAGGATCGGGTGCGCTCATGCACCAGTAGACGGTGGGTGCTGGTGCGGCATTCAGGCCGTCGTCGCGCGCATCAGCCGCGATCCCCCGAATCATCGCGGAGAGAGGGAACGCGCTCGAGCCCGCCGTCTGTACCGCGTTTCCAATCGCCGGTCGCTGGCTGAAGTAGCGATCCGCAAAGCTCTTGTTCACCACCATGCTCTTGTTCTCCGGCCCCTTGCGGCAGCCTTCGCCCAGCAGCAGCGGCATATGAAGCGTCTGAAAATAGCCGTCAGAGACAAAGCGCGCCTCTGCGAAAATCTTCCGCTGATCGTTCCGCTCCTGACCCGCAACCGAAAGCTCCATCTGCGGCATACCGGGAACGCCGGGTAGCATCGCGGCAGTGGAAGCAGCTTCCACGCCGGGCACGGCGCGCAATGTCTCCAGGTCCCAGTCAACGCGCTGTAGCAGCCGCTTCATATCCGCCGTCTCGGCATAGCTGCCGGTCATCTGCAGCGTCAGGACATGCGATGCGTCGAATCCCGGCGAAACACGGCCGAGTTCCTCGAAGCTGCGCAGCA
>DASVAI010000256.1:0-7072 GCA_036376445.1 Acidobacteriaceae bacterium | reverse complement strand
AAGTTCCGCACGCAGGAGCAGGAGGAGGTCACGAAGGTGCCGTCCGGACCAAAAATGACTCCCGAAGTTATGATGGCAGCGATCCACAAGCACACCGCGGGTTGGAAATATGATCATGTCTCCGTCGGCTTTCCCGGGCCGGTCATTCATGACAAGCCGCTGCTGGAGCCGCACAATCTCGGCAAGGGATGGGTGCATTTCGACTTCAAGAAGGCATTTGGCAACAAACCGCTGAAGTTTCTCAATGATGCCGCGATGCAGGCGATGGGGAGTTACAAGGGCGGTCGCATGCTTTACCTGGGATTGGGCACCGGTCTCGGCTCCGCCATGGTCGTCGATGGCTCCGTCCAGGCAATGGAGCTGGCGCATCTACCGTGGAAGAAAAGGCAATCCTATGAGGACTTCCTCGGCAAGACGGGCCTGAAGCGGTACGGTCGAAAAACTTGGGAGAAGAACGTCATGAAAGTGATCGCGCTGATGTCGCATGCTATGGAAACCGACTATGTCGTTCTCGGCGGCGGAAACGCGAAGCTCATCAGGAAACTTCCGCCGGATGTATATCTGGGCTCAAACGACAACGCATTCAAGGGAGCATTCATGCTCTGGCAGAACGAGAAGAGTTAACCGCATTCGACCTGCTTTCTAGCTACCAACCTCAAGTCCACCAGAATAGGTGCGTGTTTGCTTCTTCGACATCGGGATGGCTCGGGCTGGAATATGGTGGCCAGGGACGGGATCGAACCGCCGACGCCGGCCTTTTCAGGGCCGCGCTCTACCACTGAGCTACCTGGCCAGCTCTTGCACAGGGCGTGCGCTGGAAGTGCTGTTCACTCTTCCGTTCGGGATGCCGGTTCGCCTTCCGCGCTCTCTCCAGGCCGGAGCGAGACTCGTCTCGGGGCAAAGCAGCGAGCGAGACAACTGCGTCAGTATAGCATCTGCTGCTGCCCCCAGCGGCTTACCAGCGCAGCATTACCTCTTGCCGCACGTAGCCTTCGCCGGCCGGAAAGCGCACTGCGAGCCGGCCATCGCGGCTGACGCTACCGCCCTCCAGGCTGAGGCGCATGTGCGGGTCGCGTTGGCGAAGATACAGCGTCTGGGTGCTTCCGCCCTGAGCCTCCAGTAACAAGGTCAGTGTGCGCGGCCCTTCCTGTTGTCGCAGCACTTTCAGCATGGCGGTGCGCTCGCCCGGCAGCGGCAGTGCGCCATCCGCGCCGTAGTCCATGCCGACTTCCACGGCCGGTACTTGAATCCTCAGCGCGCCATCCGTGGTCAGGCGGGCTCCAGCAACCGAGCTTTTTAAGATGACAGGTTTACCGCCGCGCGACTGTGATCGAATCTCCCAACCATCCTGGGTACGCCTGAATTGCAGGTCGACCAGTTGATCGCCGATGTGGAGGTTGTGTAACTCGGCGTGTTCCCACTGCGCGGGCAGGTGAGGGTCAATGGTGATGGTATGGGCAGCCGCATCCAGGGACAGCCCGAACATGCCGCGCATGGCCGGGATCAGCACCATCGCCGAAGACCAAAGCTGGTGCGAGGTGCTGCGCCCGAATGGCGTAAAGAAGTCGCCGCTTAGAAGCTCGGTTACGGCGCCCAGATCTTGCGCGCTGGTCAGGTCTGCCGTCTGCATCAGGTGGGCATAGCCGCTCAGAGTATGGCCGGTGCGATATTCGGCGAGGGCGGTCCAGCCAGTGAACAGCGGCCAAACCGAGCCCTGGTGATAACTGATGGGATCGTAAATCGCTTCATGGTTGCCCACATCGCGGGTTCCCCAGTCGGTTGAAAATTCGTCGGAGGCCCAGCGCGCGAACATAGTATCGGACTGCGGCAGCCCGCTGTGGCCATCCCACCAGGCCACGCTGGGGTAGATGGTTGCGGTGCTGTCCACGCCTTGTGCTGCGTTATAGCTGAATGCATACATGCCCTCTTGTTGCGGGTACTCCTGGGGAATCTTTGTAGCGATTCTCTTCTCGCGGTCCGCTGCCTGGCCGGCAAAATCGCCGTTCTGCATGCGTTCTGCAAGCCGCGCCATGGCGCCGCTGGCCTGTTGATCCAGCAATGCCAGATAGATTTCCTGGTGGGGCATCCTGGGCATCCAGCTCTCCACCCAACCTGTGCCCTGCGAGTTGTCGTATATGCCGTCGCCATCGCTGTCGTGAGTTCGCTCGAACTCCCACGCCTTCAGCACCGCGGACCAGTGCTTCTGAAGGAAGGCAGTATCGCCGCTTGAGTTTACGTAGTCCTCCATCGCCATCAGAAACAGCGGGGTTGAATCGGCCGCCGCATATTCATACGGAGTGGAGGCCCAGTCGACTACATCGGCTGTCTGCGAATATTCGTGCGGCATCTTGCCGTCGGCGCGCTGGCGGGCGATCAGGAACTCAAGCTCCGTACGGGTCAGATCAAAGTCGCCATAGCTGTCCATCGCGTAGATGGTATACAGCGAATCGCGCCCGAAGAACCAGCCGAAACCCGGTCGCGCGGAATCGCCCGAGGAGTAGAAGCCTGCCACCAGTCCGGTTTCGTTGCCGTGACGCACTCGCAACTGATCGATGGAGACGGTTGCCCAGCGGAAATCTTCATTGAACGCGGCGTCGGGCGTATCTACTGTCGTACGCGCGTCGAAGAAATGCGCATAGTAATCGGCAGTCTGCCGGTATAGAGCAAGGGCCTGAGCGTTCTCCTCGCGCAGGGCAGCTTCCAGACTTGCTTCGCTTGCCGCTTGGCGGGTGCGACCCAGGGCCATCAGCAGTGGATACGCTTTGCCTCGATCTGTTTTGGGGTCGTAATGGAGGATGAACTGAGTCTGGTAAAACTTTGGGCGCTCCTGATATGGCGCCAGAATGCCAGGCAGCGTTCCAGGCATCGCGACCGCGGCCGACAATTCAGGCCAGTCGGTGTGCAGCATGTACCAGCCTGGCTGTGTCTGCCCATTTGACGAGTGCGGGTTGAGCGGCACCCATTCGGGATTCGCGTTGCCTAGCTGCGGGGCCGGCCACATCGGTTTTACTTCCGGCGTGAAGCTGAAGGTCAGAGTTGTCGGGCGAATACCATCCAAAGAGAAGACAACCATCGCGCCCGTGCTGCTCTTGTTTGGATCCTGCGGGCCGCATTGCTCAGCAAAAAAAGTTTCGTGCAGCGTGAAAGCAATGTGGGAATAGGTGATGGTTGTGTGGTCGGGCTGCACCTCAATTTCCGCTGCATGTGCATTGACGTCGATCGGGACGTCATAGCCTTCGACCCGCGCCTCAATCTGCATATGACTCAGGATCTTGACTGGAAGCAGCCACGCTTCAAACCGACCATCCTGCTGGCCGACGAACGTTCCGCATTCGCCGGTAACCGTGAAAGGCTTTTCCGGATCTGTATGCTGCTGGAGCCGTAGCGCGCTCTGTACTGGGGCGAAGTTTTCGAGCGGGGCGAGCCAGTTCTGCGCGTGCGCCGTGCTGCAGGTTGCGATCAGGACTGTCAGCACTTGTCCTACACTGGAAGCCGTTCGACGCAACTTTCTATCTCCATTCCGAGCCATGTCACTCATGCCATGTTCGCGACCCCGCCTCACGCAGCTTACTCTGCTGTTTGCATTTCTGTTCCAGATTCTTTCGGCGAGCGCGCAGGGTATCAGCGCGGAACAAGCAGCCGCCGCTGCGATGGAGCAGGCACGTCGTGATGGCCCACTCGCGCTGCACGCGTTTCTGGCTGCGATGCCGAAAGGCGGCGATCTCCACAATCATCTTGGCGGTGCTGTATACGCGGAAACCTGGCTGCGCGATGCCGAAGCGGATCGGGATTGCATCGATCCTGAAAAACTAGATTTTGCGCGACGCGGGAATGCGCTTGCCACCGAGCCTTGTCCGACTGGCACAGTGGCGGCAGCCACGCTGCCGCGGAACCAGGGGCTCTATGAGAAGCTGGTGGAGGCCTTTTCCATGCGGACATTTCAGCCCACGACGGGAGAGAGCGCTCACGATCATTTTTTTGCGACATTCGATCATTTTGGAGGTCTGGCCGACAGCCACAAGCCGGAGTGGGTGGACGAAGTTGCCGCACGAGCCGCGGCGCAGAACGAGCAGTATCTTGAGTTGATGGATACGCCCGCCGAGGCATTCAAAGTCATCGCGGAAGCGAAGGCCGTGCCGCCCGGCACCGGTTATGCAGCATGGCGCCAGCAGTTGCTGGACTCCGGACTCGCACAGCAGGCGCTTGCCGTACGGCAGCAGATGGAGCGCTTTGAGGAGACACGCCGGCAGCTTGAACACTGCGGCGCATCGCAACCCGCGCCCGCCTGCACGGTTGAAGTGCGGTATCTCTACCAGGTGCTTCGCAACATGCCTGCGCAGGCAGTGTTTGCGCAGCTTGTGCTGGGCTTCGAGGTGGCCGCGGCTGATTTGGCGTCGCCCCACCCTCACTTCATCGGATTGAATCTTGTTCAGCCGGAGGACGCCGAATATTCCATGGCCGACTACACGCTGCAAATGCAAATGATTGCGGCCCTGCGGCCCTATTACCCGCACGTGCCGGTAACGCTCCATGCCGGCGAGCTCGCGCCTGGCCTTGTGCCGCCGGATGGGTTGCGTTTTCACATCCGGCAGGCAGTCGAAATTGCCGGCGCACAGCGCATCGGACACGGCGTGGACGTGATGTATGAAGACCGTCCTTACGATCTGCTGAAGACGATGGCAAGTCGCCACATCCTGGTCGAAGTCAATTTGACAAGCAATGATGTGATCCTTGAGGTCCGCGGCAAAGACCATCCTTTGCTGATGTACCGGAAATACGGTGTGCCCGTCGCGCTTTCGACGGATGATGAAGGGGTATCGCGGATCGATTTGACACACGAATATGAGCAGGCAGTTGAAACTTTTGGCCTGACCTATACAGATCTGAAGCAGATGGCGCGCAACTCTATCGAATACAGTTTCCTGCCCGGGCAGAGCCTTTGGCTGGATCATGACTATAGCCGAGCGGAGACCGCATGTGCGGCTGCGCTTCGCAATCATGAGAGCGACCGCGGCCGATGCAGGGCATTCCTGAATGCAAACTCTAAGGCGGATCAAGCGTGGGAATTGGAGGATCGATTCCGTAACTTCGAAGCCGCGCAACACCAGCAGGATAGCCGTAATCTGCAGCGGCGCTGATACACTGAGCCTTCGTAGCTACTTCCCGCGCCGAGAAAGACGTTGCCCGCAGGAAAGAATCAGCGAATCACCTATGCAGATGCCGGCGTCGACATCGCTCGTGGCGACGAGGCGAAAGAGCGCATCAAGACACTCGCGCAGCAGACCTTCAATCGCAGCGTACTTGGCGGTATCGGGGGCTTCGGCGCACTCTTTGCGCCAGATCTCCGGCGATTCAAGCACCCTGTGCTGGTTTCCAGCGCGGACGGAGTGGGCACCAAGCTCAAGGTGGCGTTTGAGCTCGGGGTTCATGACACAGTCGGCCAGGACCTGGTAAACCACTGCGTGAACGACATAGCCGTGCAGGGCGCAGAGCCGCTGTTCTTTCTCGACTATCTCGCGACCGGACGACTCGAGAACAAGATCATTGAAAAGATCGTGAGCGGGTTGGCGAAAGGCTGCAAGGAGAACGGCTGTGCTCTGATTGGCGGCGAGACCGCCCAAATGCCGGGATTCTACGCCGATGGCGAATACGATTTAGCGGGATTCATCGTCGGCGTTGTGGATCGCGACCGGCTGATAACGGGCAAAGATATTCAAGCCGGAGACGTTCTTGTCGGGCTCCCCTCTACAGGCCTGCACACAAACGGGTATTCCCTGGCGCGAAAGCTGATCTTTGAGACCGCCGGTCACAGGCCGGGCGACCGAGTTCCTGCGCTGAAGGAGAAAGCGGGCGCTGCCCTGATGAAGATTCATCGCAGCTATCTGCCTGTCATCCGGCAGCTCACGCGTGCGGGTGTAGTCGCAGGTATGGCTCATATCACCGGTGGAGGCATTACGGAGAATCTGCCTCGGATCCTGCCGAAGCATATTTCTGCGGAAATCGACCTCGCCGCGTGGCCGGTTCCGGCGTTGTTCCGCTATTTGCAGCAGCTAGGCAATGTTCCGCAGGACGAGATGCTGCGCACCTTCAATATGGGCATCGGGCTCATAGCAGTGGTACCGCAGGCAAAATGGAAGCGCGCGCAATCCATACTGGGCCGGACCGGTGAACGCTTCCACGTTATTGGTCAGGCGATTAAAGGTGATCGCACCGTCCGTTATCGCGCATGAGCACACAACACCGTCTTGGCATCCTGCTCTCCGGTCGAGGTTCGAACTTTCTCGCCATTGCGAATAGCCTGGCCGCCGGACGCATCCCGAATGCAGAAATTGCCGTAGTCATCTCGAACAAAGCTGATGCACCCGGTCTGGCCGCAGCGCGGGAGCGCGGCCTCGACGCGATCGCCATTGAAGCGAATGGCCGCAAGCGCGCTGAGCATGATGGGGCCATTGTCGCCGCACTGCGCGAACATCAAGTCGATCTGGTCTGCCTCGCCGGCTATATGCGGCTGCTTTCGCCTGAGTTCATCCAGGCTTTTCCGCAGCGCATTCTCAACATTCACCCATCTCTGCTGCCTGCATTTCCGGGATTGGACGCCCAGCATCAGGCCTTTGAATACGGCGTGAAAATCGCAGGTTGCACCGTGCACTTTGTCGACGAGCAGCTCGATCACGGTGTCATCGTTCTGCAACGTACTGTGCCTGTCCTGGAGACGGATGATGCGGACACATTGAGCGCACGCATTCTTGCGCAGGAGCATATCGCTTATACAGAAGCAATTGTTCGCGTGCTGTCGGGTGAGTACATTGTCCGCGGCCGTCGCTACGTGCAAATGCCGTTACAGGGTTAGAAATCGAAATGCACGCCGGTCAGTGTCTCGGAGGCTTCCCATAGGCGCTTGCCAGCTTCCGGATCGAGCGCATGCGGTTTTGGTCTGACCTCAACTGGCGTTCCCTTGATCTCTGCAATTCCATTCGGCCCATAATATCCACCGCCATGCACATCAGGAGATGTTGCGGCATAGAGAATCGGCCACGAGCCGCGATCATCCGATTGTCCGACGAATGGGAAC
>DASVAI010000005.1:0-7733 GCA_036376445.1 Acidobacteriaceae bacterium | reverse complement strand
GATACTTGCAGTCTCCGCTTTGGCAGACCACTTGCTCCTCTCCTTTGGTCAGGAGATCTCCATGCACGCTCTGCTGCTGAATGTTCGTTTGGCTCTGCGCCAGTTGCGCCGCACCCCCGGCTTCGCGCTCACAGTCGTGCTCACGCTTGCGCTCGGCATCGGGGCTACGACCGCCATCTTCTCGCTCGTGGAAGGCGTGCTGCTCCGTCCGCTGCCCTTCCATGATCCTGCACGATTGGTCACGTTGGGTGACGCGCTCGCCGGCGAAAATCTCGGCGATTACATCAGCGTGACTGCTCCGGAAATCCAGCAGTACATACGCGGCACCACCAGCTTCTCCGCGCTCGGCGGATATCAAGGCGCCGGCTATGAACTCTCCGGCCGCGGCGAGCCGGCCTCGATCAACGCGACACGCATGACCGCCGGCGTCTTTCCGGCGCTCGGTGTCGGGCCGGCGCTCGGCCGCGTCTTCACCCAGCAGGAAGACACCGGGCACCAGCAAGTCGCTGTCCTGAGCTACAAGACATGGCAGAGCCGCTTCCAGGGTGATCCCGGCATTCTCGGCAGCAAGATTCTGCTCGACCGCAAGCCATACCAGGTCATCGGCGTGATGCCGCGCAACTTCGAGTTTCCACTGATGGCCGGCCGGCTCAATCAATCCGAGCTGTGGGTACCGATGAGCTTCTCAAACGATGTGCTCAATTCTGTCGGCGCAGCCGCTAACTGGGGCTACCGGATGGTCGGACGCCTCAAGCCGGGAGTTAGCGTCGAGCATGCGCAGCAGGACGCCAATCGCGTCGCGCAGGAGGTAATGCGCAACTTCCCGCCGATGTTCAAGCAGATTCATATCAGCGCGAAAGTGGAATCGCTGAAAGAATCCGCCGTTGCTGCGGGACGTCCGCTCGTCCACATTCTCACCTATGCGGTGCTGGTCGTGCTGCTGATTGCCTGCCTGAATGTCGCGGGCCTGCTGCTCGTGCGCGCCATCCGCCGCCGCCGTGAACTGGCAGTCCGGCTCGCGCTCGGTGCATCCGCGCGTGCGCTCGTCAGCAGTTCACTGATGGAGGGCATTCTGCTCAGCGGCGCGGGCGGACTGCTCGGTCTGCTGCTGGCTGCCGCCGCATTGCGGATCACTATCCCGCTCCTGCCCGAATCGATGCCACGCATCGAAGGTATTCATCTTGACCTGGGCGTTGTGCTCTTCGCGCTCGTCCTTGCTGTCATCACCGGCGCGCTCTGCGGGTTGGCGCCTGCATTCGCAGCACTGCATACGCGCGTGAATGAAAACCTGAAGGAAGGCGGCCGTACCGGTAGCACCGGCTCCAGCCACGGACGTCTGCGTTCCGGACTGGTCGTCACCGAGATTGCCGTTGCCCTCGTACTGCTGGCTGCCGCCGGCGCGCTGCTGCGCAGCTTCCAGAAGATGCGTGACGTGAACCCCGGCTATCGTGCTGACCACGCGCTGGTTGCCGGATACAATCTGCCCCAGCAGCAATACAAATCGCAGGTCTCCATCGACAGCTTCAATCGCTCGCTCGTCGAGCGCCTGGAAGCGCTGCCGGGCACGATCGCGGCAGGCATGACAAATTATCTGCCCTCCAATGGACTCAACAGCAGCAGCGCCTACGTTCTGGATGAGACGGCGCGCAATCAATCCGACAAGCTCCGCGTCGCGCCATGGTTCCAAACCTATGGCGACTATTTCCGCGCCATGGGCATTCCGCTCATCAGCGGACGCTACTTCACCGCGGATGACAAAGATGGCGCGCCTCTCGTCGCCATCATCGACAAAACGATGGCTACTCGTTTCTGGCCGAACGGCGCACTCGGCAAGCGGCTTCGCATTGGCACTATCGAGTCGAAGACGCCCTGGGCCACCATCGTCGGCGTCGTGGCCGATACCAAGCTCGGCTCGCCCGATAGCCCCGACAGCGAACAGATCTACGTTCCCGTGCAGCAATTCAAAGCCATCATGGGCGGCTTCGCTACGCCTGATGCCACGATGGGCAATGGCGGATACATTGTGCTCCGCTCCGCGCTGCCGCCGGAGCAGATGACCAACTCGCTCCGCACCACTGTTGCCTCGCTCGATCCGCAGCTGCCGCTGCAGCAGCTGCAGACCATGAATGAAGCGCTTTCCACTACCGAGGGGCCGCGACGTTTCAACACTTCACTCATCGGCGCCTTCGCCGTGGGCGCGCTGCTGCTCGCCACCATCGGCGTCTACGCTGTGATCGCCTTTACGGTTTCCATGCGCGCGCAGGAGATGGCGATCCGCATGGCCCTCGGGTCGCGCCGCGGCCAGATCGTCAGCCTTATCCTCAGCTCCGGCGCAAAGCTCGCCGCGCTGGGCTGCGGCGTCGGTCTCATCGGCTCGCTTGCTGTTTCCAAACTTCTTAGCTCCATGCTCTTCAATGTGAGCGCCACGGACCCGCTGATCCTCGCGGTCTCCATTGGCGTCATGATCGTGCTCTCGCTCATCGCCTGCATCGTCCCGGCACAGCGCGCCGCATCGGCAAACCCGGTCGACGCCCTGCGCTCCGAATAGCACACGTGTGGGTGCCCTGATCGGAGGGTGGAGAATTGCAAGCGCCGATATCCAAGGCATCGTCATCCGGAGCGAAGCGAAATGGAGGGATCTATTCCCTGATCCCTATTCCCTGCTGTTAATCCAGACGCACCAAATACGCATCGCCCTCACTCGGCTTCAGCTCGTGCGCAATCTCCACGGCACGTTCCTTCTCATCGCGATACGGACGGATGCGCACCCAGTGCCCGGTCGGCCCGGTGAACTCAATCACATTTGCCGATTGATACCTTCGGCTCAGGTGGGAGCGCAGTTTCTCCGCCTCATCCTCATGCTTGAACGCGCCGATCTGCACGCACCAGCGCCCGCCGGTCTCAATCGGCGCGGGCACCGCGAACACATCGATGCGCACCGGCCCGGTTCCCGCGACATACAAACCCAGAGCCTTCGCTGACGCCATCGAAAGATCGAGCACGCGGCCCGGCACAAACGGACCGCGATCGGTAATGTGCAGTATGGCCTGCTGGCCGGTCTTCAGGTTCGTCACCCGCACCAGCGAGCCCAGCGGCAGCGTACGATGTGCCGCTGTCATCGCATCCTGGTCATAGATCTTCCCGTTTGCGCCGCGCCGCTTGTTATATGGCGGCCCGTACCAGCTTGCCGTTCCCGTCTCGCTCCACACCGGCGGGTGGCTTGCGACAAATGCCAAATCCGCCGCGCTTGTGGTCCCAGGAGTGGCCGGCGTCGGAGCAATCGGCGCATTTCGCGCAATCGCAGGCGGCGCCGTATTCGATGATCCCGACTCCGGCAGCAGCACCGGCGCGGGCGGCACGTAGACCCGCGTTTGATGACGGCAGCCCGCAATCAGAATGACTGCGGCCATCGTCGCGGCACCGGGCAGCAGCCCCCGCGCTTGCCTACGCACTCGTCTTGTCTCCCTTGCGTCCCTCGTCCAGATAATCCGCCAGCCGTCCCAGTTGCTCCGCGGCAGTGCGCAGTGCACTCGATGAGTTCTCCCGCACCTGCGGCACTACCTGTTCGTTCAGATACGTGATCACGCGCTTCACTTCATCCTCAATGCGCGGACCCACCTTGCCGAACTGCGAGTCCACCTTGCGGCCGAAGTTCTCAAATGTGCTTCTCTCTGCCATACGCCACCTTTTCTGCCAGTAACAGTCTCCGCGTATGCATGTCCTTCGGTCAATCGCAGCAGCACATCAGGTCTTCGTTACTGCGAAGGTTCGCTGATACCCTGCATCTCATCAACGGAATGTGTCCACACTGCTCGCTATCCCTGCAGAACCATCTTCGGCTCAAGGCGGCTCGTGCTGCCGTCGTAGTTTTTCTGCTCGCGATATTCGCGACTCCCTCTTTCGCAGGCATCGATTCGTCTCTCCCGGAAGCGCCCACGCCGCAGGCTGACACGTCCCAGCAGAAGACCGGCCCGGGCAAGGACAATACCTTTCTCGGTCTGCACGTTGGGCCGGCCTATCCTCTTTATGCAAACAAGAAGGACACGATCATCAACCCGGGGCAACACCCACCGCGACTGAGCGCGACAGACAAATTTCTGTATGCAGCTCACGAGCAGACGCGCTGGGCCGTCCTCATGCCCGGTCTGATCTCTGCCGGGTATGGTCATCTGGCCGACGCCGACCCGCATACGGGGAGCGACCTGGGCGGCTTCGGCGAGCGCCTTGCCCTGACTGTGGTCCGGCAGGCCACGGACCGCGTCTCCGGCGACGGGATCTTTGCCGCACTCTTCCGTCAGGATCCACGCTTCTACCGGGTCGGCCACGGCCCGCTCGTGCACCGCGGCCTGCTCGCGGTCAAGCAGACATATGTGCGCCTCAACGACGATGGCGAGCAGCGGCCTAGCTTCTCCGGATTGCTCGGCCATGCCCTGGGAAGCTTCCTCGCCATGACATACTACCCGCACAATAGCGCCTCTGCTGCTGTTGCCGCGCGCGGCTTCGGCACCGCCGTGGCGGGGGATATGGGCAGCAAGCTGCTTCTGGAGTTCGGGCCCGACTCGCTCCGTCTGGCTTTTCGGCGCAAGGAGTAAGGAGGCATAGTCCGGGTGCGACATTTCGTGTCGCCACTCGCCCTGAATGCACAGGAGGACATCCATTTCGAAGATGCGACGCAGGCTGTTATGCAGATGGATCCGGTTGGTTCCCGCGCTCATGAGCGCTGCCTGGCTTGCCTGCTCTGCCGCTCACGCCCAGCGGAATCTGCCCTCTGACCTGCCTGACGCACCGGAACCGAACATCTCCGAGACCGGCGCTCCGCCGCTACAGAAGCCCACATCGCCCGGCTATCCGCCGATCAGCCCGACGCCGCGCTCTCTGCCCGCGGCCCCCACAGAACATCCTGGGATTCCGTCGCAGGCCCCACCGTGCCAGTCCGGCGTTTCCACCTCTGCGCCCGACAACATCACCTGCGCGCACAACGTGAATTATTTCCAGCGCTTTGCCGATTCAGGCATTCATCCGCTCACGCCGAGGCAGAAAGGCTACCTCGCCTTTCGCAATACCGTGGACCCATACAACTTCGCCACCATAGCCCTGATCTCGGGTATTTCTGTCGCGGCCGATCCTTATTCACCTTATGGACCGGGCATGCCCGGCTTCGCACGCAACTTCGGTGTCGCCTACTGTGAAACTGCGGTTGGCGAGTTCTTCGGCACCTTTCTGATTCCTTCCATCGCGCATCAGGACCCGCATTACCACCGCATGCCCAACGCGTCCTACGCGCGCCGCACACTGCACGCCATCACGGCTGTTGGCTGGTCACAGAGCGACTATGGCCGAGGCATGCCCAACTACGCCCTGATCTTCACAACGGCGATTGGCGACGGCCTCGGGAACCTTTATGTTCCGGGCCGCGAGAAAGGCTGGGGGCCGGCTGCCTCGCGTTATGCCACCGCTCTGGCCACGGATCCCATCGACAACTTCATCAGCGAGTTCCTGCCGGACGTTGCGCGGCGCGTCAACGTCCGCATTGTGCTCTTGCATCAAATTGTGAACCACGTCGCAAAGCAGGAATGATGGCCGTTCAGTACTCCCGCAGATCTTTCCCGAGGCACTGCGCATTCCTGGCCACTGGATTGCAGCGCGCCATCGCGCCGCCCGGAAAGCTCACCGAATAGCCTGTCCACTTCGCCGACTCGGTCTTTGGATAATCCGTGCTCAGCATCTGCGCGCCGCTCGCCATCGCGTGGTCGCGTCGCGTGGTTGATCCGGAGCGGCCCTCCTTGGTGTCGGCATCCGTCCGCGTGCGCACCAGGTATCCCTGGCGCACCAGCGCCGCAATCTCCTGCTCCGTGCCATCGTTCATTTCGGTGAATGCAGCATCTGGCTGGCCCGGTGCGGCATTCGTAAACAGCACGCGCCCACGCAGGTTCGGATGCCCCTGCAGATACATCGGCTCCGCCGAGCGCTGGTCCATCAGAAAGATAACCTTGCCGCGTGCCTGCTCTAGCGTTGGCCAGGCGCCTGCACGCGCCGCCTCATTCGGCGTGGCGTACTTCCCGCGCAGATCGTCCGGCGTAATCGTCTCGTCCGCCGGAAGCACCGACCGAATCTCGCGGTCCAGCTCGTCGAAGGTCGCGACCGTAAATGGCTCAGGCAGCGTTGCATTTGGAATGTCCAGCGGTTTGCCTTGCTTTGTCTCCACCAGGATGTAGATGGGCAGATGCCGCGGATGCGCCTCCGACCATCTGCGCACAACCTCAAGGCACGCCGTAAAGGGCTGGCAGGTGCTGTGCTGATCCAGGTCCTGCACATGCATCACCTTGAAGCCCGGCTTCATCATCACCTCCGGACTTGCACCCGAGAAGGTATCCATCGAGTCCACCGGTACGCCCGCAGCCTTCTCCAGCGCTGGCCCCGCCGGATGTGCATAGCGGCCGCCCTTGCTATCGGCGAAAATGTCCAGCTCAATCTGCCGCACGCCGCCGTCGAACTGCTTATCCAGCGGCTGATGCGCGTAATCCAGGCCGCGCAGGTCCGCAGGCCGCTGCTTCGCAAGAAAGGCGCGCATCCCCGGCAGCAGGCCCGCGTGATAGCTGTTGTGCGATCCGATGATCTGAATCTGATTGATCCGCACCTGCGCGTCAGGATCGGATGCGCCATGCGCCTGCAAAGCGAGCACCAGCGCGGCGGCAAAGCAAATGAACTTCATGAATAGCCCTGTCTCTCGTGGATTCCACACCACGCGAAGTGTAACCCGTCGTCATGAAGCGACTATTGCAAGCCGCGATGCCGCCGCCACCTGCGCCAGCAGCTCATACGATCGCAGCCGCGCTTGATGATCATGCACGATCGTCACCGCGATCAGCTCGTCCAGAGCAAGCGCGCTCGCGAACGCGACAAGCTGCTCATGCACACGCTCAGGCGTTCCATAGAAGTAGCGCGGCCACTCGCCCTCTTCCAGCGGTACCGGCCCCTGCCGCTCCAGCTCGCGTAGCGCTTCCTCCGGTCGCGGCACCGGCCGCCGATCGCCGCTCCGAATCCGCCGCATCAACAGCCGCGGGCTCGCCATCAGGAACTCCGCTTCTTCTTCTGTCTCCGCGCACAGCACGCCCACCGCAACACTCTTGCGCGGCTCGGCCGCATGCCGGCTCGCTCGGAACGACTCGGTGTAATGCGCAATCGCCGCGCGCGTGTGCACCGGGCTGAAGAAGTGCGCAAACGAATACGGCAGTCCGAACTGCGCCGCTGCCTCCGCGCTCCACATGCTCGACCCCAGCAGCCACACTTCCGGGCCGCCCGGCATCGCGGGCGATACGGTCAATTGCGAGAACGGATGCTCCGCTGGAAAATCACGGTTCAGGAACATCAGGAGCTCAGCAGTCTGATCTGCAAAATCATCGGACGGACGCTGCCGCCGCTCGCGCCGCAGCGCATGCGCCTCCAGCGGACCACCGCCCGGCGCGCGTCCAATCCCCAAATCCACCCGCCCGGGATACATCGCATGTAGTGTGCGAAAGACCTCCGCCACTTTGTACGCGCTGTAATGCGGAAGCATGATACCGCCCGAACCGATGCGTATCCGCGAGGTCTCCGCGCCAATGCGCGCCAGCAGCACCTCAGGTGCCGTGCACGCCAGCAGATCCATCGCATGATGTTCCGACATCCAGTAGCGGTAATACCCTAGCTGCTCAACATGTTTCGCCAGCTCGATCGAATTCGCGATCGCCTGC
>DASVAI010000232.1:0-11066 GCA_036376445.1 Acidobacteriaceae bacterium | reverse complement strand
GGTGATGGTATCGCTGCTGCCCACGCGACAGCTTGGAGTGGAAATGGGCGCCATCCTGCTCATCTTCACAGGCCAGGTCTGGAACATGGCGTTCAGTTTTTATTCCTCCATCCGCAGCATCCCGCGCGAGCTGCGCGAGGCCTCGCAGATCTACGGCTTCAGCGCGTGGCAGCGCTTTTGGCAACTGGAGCTGCCCTTCTCCGCCATCGGGCTCGTGTGGAACTCCATGGTCTCCGTCGCCGGCGGCTGGTTCTTCCTTATGGCCTGCGAGATGTTCGTGCTGGGTGATCGCGACTTCCGCCTGCCCGGGCTCGGCTCCTACCTTCAGACCGCGGCAAGCAACGGCAATGACCGCGCCATGATCTGGGGCCTCGCCGTGATGATCGCGATCATCGTCGCCACGGATCAGCTCATCTGGCGGCCGATCATCGCCTGGGCAGACAAGTTCAAGTTCGAGCAGGTCGAAAGCACGAAGCAGCCCCGCTCGCCCATTCTCTACGCGCTGCGCAACTCCAACGCCATCGGCTGGCTGCACGATCGCACCGTCGTTCCCCTGGGCGAGCGCATCTATCACGGCCTGGCCGCGCGCCGTCACCGCATGCTGGCGCAGCCGGAGCGCAGCGCCGCCTCCCGCCAGCGCTCTCTCATCGCGAATAGCACGATCTTCGGCGCTCTGCTGATCGCGGCCATCTTCGCCGCCGTGCACGCCATTCTGCTGCTGCGCCATGTGCATGGAACGGAGATTCTCGAGCTACTCAAAGGCGCAGGCGCCACATTCCTGCGCGTCAACGCATCGCTTCTCATCTCCGCCCTTTGGACGATCCCGGTCGGCGTGGCGATCGGCTTTCATCCCAAGCTCGCCCGCGTCGCGCAGCCGCTGGCGCAGATCGCGGCCTCGGTGCCTGCCACGGCGCTCTTCCCCGTCATTCTTATCGCATTAGTGCGTGCCGGCGGCGGTCTTGGCATCGGCTCCATCGCGCTGATGCTGCTCGGCACCCAGTGGTACATCCTCTTCAACGTGATTGCCGGCGCCATCGCGATTCCATCCGATCTCAAGGAAGTCTCCGGCCTCTACCGCTTCTCTAGCCTGCAGCGCTGGACCACACTCATCCTGCCCGGCATCTTCCCCTACCTCATCACTGGCCTGGTCACCGCGTCCGGCGGTGCTTGGAACGCCAGCATTGTCGCCGAGTACTTCCACCTGCGCGGGCAGACGCTTTCCACGCTCGGACTCGGCGCGCAGATCAGCCGCGCCACCGATCACGGCGCATTCGCGACACTGCTGATGGCGACCATCATCATGGCCCTCATGGTCGTCACCATCAATCGGCTCGTCTGGCGTCCGCTCTTTCAACTTGCCGAAACCAAGTACCGCCTCGAGGCCTGAATTCCACCCCATTTGCGGGCTGCTGCGAAACGCGGAAGAACGAACAAAAATACGATCCGATGTCGGTAGATCAGTCGCGCTGCATCGTGTAGAGAATTTCTCCCGAGCTAATTTCTTTCCAGGCTCATCCTGGCCTTCCAAAGGCAGAATCCTGCGCAATATCGAATGGAGTACCATACGCGTGATGACGGTTAACGAACGCATGATCCTGCTGGTGGAAGACGATCCCGATCACGAAGCGCTGACCATTCGCGCGCTCAAAAAGGCCAACATCGCCAACAATATCCGCGTCGCGCACGACGGGGAGGAGGCGATCGATTTGCTCTTCGGCAAGGGCAATCAGCCGCTTCCCTTCATGCCCCAGGTCGTGCTTCTGGATCTCAAGCTGCCCAAGATTGATGGCCTGGAAGTTCTGCGGCGCATCCGCGAATCCGAACAGCACAGGATGTTGCCGGTTGTCGTGCTCACCTCCTCCGACGAGGAAAGCGACCTGATGCGCAGCTATAAGCTGGGCGTCAACAGCTACATTCGGAAACCCGTCAACTTCACGGACTTCGCGGAGGCGACACGCCAGCTTGGTATGTACTGGCTCGTTCTGAATGAGGCTCCTCCAATGCCTCTCCGTTAACAGCCCGCAAGAGTGCCCATCGGCCACTCTTCGAAATGCACGATCGTTCCCAGACCCAAGATGCATGCCCCGGATCAGCTCGAGACCTCTGCAACGGCCACAGCCCCGCTGCGTGTCCTGCTCGTCGAAGACAGCGAAGATGACGCCCATCTGCTGAGCCGATACTTCACGCGTGCCGGCTACCAGCCCTCCGTACGTCGCGTTGAGACTGCCGACGCGATGCGCGCGGCACTCAACGAACCGGATGCGCAATGGGACGTCGTCATCGCCGACTTCAACCTGCCCAGTTTCAGCGCCCCCGCAGCGCTGCGACTGCTTAAGCGCATGGGCCGCGATCTTCCGTTCATCATCATGTCCGGCGCCGTCAGCGAAGAGACGGCCGTGGACGCCATGCGCGCCGGCGCCCATGACTATGTCTCCAAGCAGAACCTGGCGCGCCTGGTCCCCGCTATTGAGCGCGAGATTCGCGAGGCCGGCGCCCGCCGCCTGAAGATCGATGCCGAACGGGCCCTCCGAACCAGCCAACAGCGCTTTCTGCGTCTGGTACAGGCCATGCCCGTCGGCCTCATCATCGCGGAAGCCGACGGTGTCGTCCGCTATGCCAACACGACGGTCGAACGCCTGCTCGGCTACAGCGAGCAGGAGCTGCGCAGCGGCGCGGTCGCCCTTGGCAGTATCTTCGGCTCGGAAGCCATTGCCGTGCTCTCCCGCCTGCGATCGGTGAACGCCTCCGATTCCGGGCGATCTTTTGAGGCACTTTGCCGTACCAGCAGCAACCACCACGTTCCCGCACTCATTGCGCTGGCCCCGCTCGCGTGCGAGAACCCCGCTGAAACCCCGGCCACTCCGGAACAGATCGCGATCTTCTTCGTCGATCTCACGGAGCAGAAGCGCACCGAAGAAGTCGTGCGCCGTACCGAAAAGCTGGCTGCCACCGGACAGCTTGCAGCCTCCATTGCGCACGAGATCAACAACCCGCTGGAAGCGGTCACCAACTGCCTCTTCCTCATCGGCTCCGGAGATCTCGACTCCCGCTCGCGCGAATTTCTGCGCATCGCTCAGCAGGAGCTGGATCGCGTCACCCGCATCACCACCCAGACCCTGCGCTTCTACCGCCAAAGCTCGAAGCCGGTCACCGCCCGCATCAACGAGCTGCTCGACGGTGTCATCGGCCTCTACGAGCCACGGCTGCGCGGCCTTTCCATTGCAGTCCGGCGGCGGTATCGGCAGGTCCCGCCCGTACATGCATACGAGGGCGAGATCCGCCAGGTCCTCGCCAACCTGATCGGCAATGCCATTGACGCCATGCAGAGCGACGGCGGCCGTCTCCTGCTCCGCAGCGCAAGCGCCCGCGATCCCCACACCGGCGCGAAAGGCATATCCGTCACCGTAGCTGATACAGGATGCGGCATGGATGCGGCAACCCGCGCCCGCATCTTTGAGCCCTTCTTCTCGACCAAGGGCACCACCGGCACCGGGCTCGGACTCTGGGTCAGCCTTGCCATCATCGAAAAGCACTGCGGACGCGTCTCGATTCGCAGCAGCGTCCGCAAGCACCAGGGCGGCCCGGGCGGCACCGTCTTCCGGCTCTTCTTTCCTCTCCGCCCCGCGAGCCTCGATCGCTCGCAACACAATCCATAAGCGAGCCCGAAGCAACATCATGCACCCGCTCTGCTTCTGAGACGAAGGAACCCCAGCAGCGCATTTCACAGACACTCAGGACAGAGCTATGACACGCACGTTACTGCCCGGAAAACCCTACCCGCTTGGCGCCAAGTGGAACGGGCGGGGCACCAACTTCTCGGTCTATTCGGAAAACGCCACCGGGGTCGAGCTCTGCTTCTACGACCGCAACAATACGCAAACTGAGTCGCTGTGCCTCGAAGAGTGCACGGCCTTCGTCTGGCATGGCTTCGTGCCGCACATCGGCCCCGGCCAGCACTACGGCTACCGCGTGCACGGACCGTGGGAGCCCGAGAAGGGCCAGCGCTTCAATGAAAAGAAGCTGCTCGTCGACCCCTATGCCCAGGCCGTCTCCGGAGACGTGAAGTGGGGACAGCCCATCTATCCCTATACCTTCGGCGATAAAGATGCCGACCTTCACAAGAACGAAGAGGACAGCGGCCCCGCGGCGCCGAAGTCCATCGTCGTTGATCCTGGCTTCGACTGGTCAGGCGACCGCCGCCTGCGCATCCCGCTCGCCGACTCCATCATTTACGAAGTGCATGTGCGCGGCTTCTCCATCAGCAATCCCGCTATCCCCGAAGAGCTGCGCGGCACCTATGCCGGCCTGGTGCACCCCGCGAATCTCGAGTACCTGAAGAAACTCGGCATCACCGCCGTCGAACTGCTTCCCGTCCACCACTTCATCAATGACGCCCACCTGGTGGAGGAGGGACTCACCAACTACTGGGGCTACAACACGCTCGCCTACTTCGCGCCCATGCAGCGCTACAGCTCCGACCAGACGCCCGGCGGCTCTGTCCGCGAGTTCAAGGAGATGGTGAAAGAGCTGCACAAGGCCGGGATCGAAGTCATCCTCGACGTCGTGTACAACCACACCTGCGAAGGCAACCAGATGGGGCCGATGCTGAATTTCAAAGGCATCGATAACACCGTCTACTACCGCACCATGGCCGCAGATCCGCGCTTTTACATGGATTACACCGGCACCGGCAACACACTCAACGTGCGCCATCCGCAGGTGCTCAAGCTCATCATGGACTCGCTGCGCTATTGGGTCACTGAGATGCACGTCGATGGCTTCCGCTTCGATCTTGCGGCGACGCTGGCGCGTGAGCTACACGATGTCGACCGGCTCTCCGGCTTCTTCGACATCATCAACCAGGACCCGACGCTGGCCAACGTCAAGCTCATCGCCGAGCCCTGGGATGTCGGCGACGGCGGCTACCAGGTCGGCAACTTTCCTGTCATCTGGGCGGAGTGGAACGGAAAATATCGCGATACGGTACGCAAATTCTGGAGGGGCGACGAAGGCCAGTTGAGTGATCTCGGCTATCGCCTCACGGGATCGAGCGACCTCTACCAATACGATGGCCGCCGTCCTTACGCCAGCATCAACTTCGTCACCGCACACGACGGCTTCACGTTGCGCGACCTGGTCAGCTACAACGAAAAGCACAACGAAGCCAACAAGGAAGACAACAAGGACGGTTCCAACGACAACGGGTCATGGAACATGGGAGTCGAAGGCGACACGGACGACGAAGCCATCAATCACGCGCGCGAGCGTCAGATCCGCAACTTCCTCGCCACTCTGATCCTCTCCCAGGGCGTGCCCATGATCTGCGGAGGCGACGAGCGCGGCCGCACGCAATACGGCAACAACAACGCCTACTGCCAGGACAACCAGGTCAGTTGGTACGACTGGCGTCCCAGCGAGCGCAAGCAGTTGCTCGTCGACTTCACCAGCCGGCTGATTCACGTTCGTCGTAAGCACAATAACTTCCGCCGGAAGAAGTTCTTCCAGGGCGCGGCCATTCACAACTCCGCGGAACGTGACATTGCATGGTACGGTGCAAATGGCGAGGAACTGGACGAAGCCGCGTGGAGCGCTAAGTGGATGCGCAGTCTCGGCTTCATGCTAAACGGCAAAACCCTCAATACGAAAGACCAGCATGGGAATCCTGTTGTAGACGACTCCTTTCTCATCCTCATCAACGCCTACCATGAAGGCGTCGAATTCAAGCTGCCATCATGCCCCTACGGCGGATACTGGGAGTGCATGATGAATACCGATGATCTGCACGAGGAGTTCCAGCGCCGCCGCGTAGACGAGAGTGTCATCGTTGCCGGCCGATCCATGATGTTGTTCACCGAGTGCTACCCCGATTCCAACCTGGACGAAGCCGGGCCCGAGGAGAAAGACTGAAGTGACCCAACCTGTCCGCTGTGGCGTCATCGGCTTCGGCCTTGCCGGACGCATCTTCCACTCCGCCGTCATCGACGCCACCCCGGGGCTCGAGCTTGCCGGCATCGTGCAACGAAGCGGCGACGAAGCCGAAAGGGCCTACCGCCGGGTGCGCGTCTACCGCTCACTCGACGCGATGCTCGCCGAAGCCGCGCTCGATGTTGTCGTAGTAGCGACGCCCAACGACACGCATGTCCCGATCGCTGCGCAATGCCTGCGCGCGGGCAAGCACGTCGTCATCGACAAGCCGGTTGCGGTCTCGTCAAGCGAAGCAGCGTCCCTGTTTCCCATCGTGCGCGAGACCGGGCGTCGCGTCTTCGTCTATCACAACCGCCGCTGGGACGGCGACTTCCTGACCGTCCAGCAACTGCTCAAGACCGATAAGCTCGGCACGCTCCGCACCTTCGAGTCGCACTTCGATCGCTTCCGCCCCACGCCAAAGCCGGGCGCCTGGCGTGAGGAAGCCGGCCACGGCAATGGCATCCTGCTCGACCTCGGCTCGCACCTCGGCGACCAGGCGCTCGTCCTCTTCGGACTTCCAATTGCTGTCTGGGGCGACGTGCGCTCGGAGCGCGAAGACTCCCGCGTCGACGACGCTTTCGACATCCGCCTCTACTACCCGAACCACACCGTCTGGCTGCGCTCCACTTCGCTGGCAGCGCTGCCCGCCATACGCTTTCTTGCCGAAGGCACACGCGGCAGCTACCGCAAAGACAATCTCGACCCGCAGGAAGACGCGCTCCGTTCCGGCGACCTCTTCCAGACCCAACCGTGGGGCACGGACCCGGAATCCGCATGGGGCTCCATAACCACCCTGAACGCCAGGGGCGAGACCGAACACACGACCGTCCCAACGCTCGCCGGCGACTATCGCGGCTTCTACGCCAACGTACGCGATACTTTGCTGGGACGAGCAGAGCAGGCCGTCACGCTAGTCGATGCGTGGCGCGTGCTCCGCCTGCTCGAGTGGGCCCGCGAGAGCAGTGAGAAGCGCAGCGTTATCGATTGCAACTGGAGCACCGCGCCGCAGCTTTGAATTTAGGTTTCCTTCTTTTTCACTTGTCATCCTGAGCGAAGCGAAGGACCTGCAGGTTTGCCCGAGTCATCCCAGAGCACTCCACGTGAGCGACCAAAGGGAGCGAACCGCACCACGCGCGCCGCAGGCGCATCCGCCCGTGCGGCAAGCACCTCAGCCCAGAAGTTTCCGCAGGAACGTGTAGCTGATCTTCAGGCTATCCATCGGGGACTTATCGCTCTCGTCCTGCTCCACAAAGTAATACTCGATGCCCAGCTTCTGCGCGAGGGCAAGCAGCGGCTTGAACGCGATGGTGCCGTTGCCCGCTTCGGTGAAGTGCATGGCCGAATCGTCCAGAACCTGCGAGGTGGGGACATCCGCCTTCCGGTCTTTCAGATGCAGCATGCGGACTCGCTTGCCAAGCTGATTCAGCAGCAGCACCGGATCGCGGCCCGCCTGCGTGATCCAGTAAGTGTCCAGCTCGAGCCACACCAGCTCCGGATCGGTCTCCTTCACCAGGATGTCAAATCCCGTAGTGCCCTTCAGGTCCTGAAACTCGTAATTGTGGTTGTGAAACGCAAAGCGCATGCCCTGCTTCTGGACCTCCTTGCCCCACGTATTGAACGTAGCGGCAGCGCGACGGAAGCCCTCGGGCGATCCCCACTGTGCCTTCGGAAGCATCGGGCACACCATCCACTTCAGCCCAAGATGCCGCGCATACGGGATCTTCGCGGCAAAGTCCTCATAATTGAAGTGCCCGCTGGGCGCAGAGAGGCCGGACCGGCGCAGAATCCCCGCGAGTTCATGCGCGGTTCGCTTGTTGTACAGGTCGGCGTAGAGCTCTGCTTCCTCATAGCCGATCGCGCGAATCTGCTTCAGAAGTTGCGGCAGGTTGTCGCCCTTGATCAGACTGCGGATCGTATAGAGCTGCGCGCCCAATGGAATATGTTTGCCCGCGCCGAGAGCCATCGCGGGCCAAGCGGCCGCGGAAAGAGCCAGAAACCTCCGCCGGTTCAGCATGATTCCGCTCATCATAGCGACAGAGGGCACGAAGTTCCAATTGTCTCGCGAATTGTTTGGTAACCGGCATTCGAAGCGGGACAGAAGTTTCGATTCGATCCGCGGAAAATCGCCGATTTCCCCTCGCCCCTCAAGCGCGTCGCGGTGTCGCCTCCGGCTCCTCGTGTAGAGCCCACCAGATCCCCACGGCAATCTGCGTCGCGCCTACCCAGCGCGTCAGCGTCGGCCGCTTCGCCATGTAGCTCATCAGCGAACGAAACGGCTCCGGGCCCATGCGCCAGGCCAAGGCGTCGCGCTCCGGAGTCATCAATGCAAGCAGGCCATCGCCAATCAGCATCACTGCCGTCAGGTGTTTCCACCGAAGTGCCATCGCGTGTATGCCTCCTCTACCATCCCGCCGCGTAGGTTGTTTGTGTTCTCACTCCACGCCGCGTCTCGGGAATGAAACTTGGGTCCCCTCGCACTAGGATGCGCCCGCGGCCTTCGCGCAAAATCTCCGTAAAAAAACGAGGGGACACGCCGTGGCCTGTCCCCTCCTGTTACATGCAACTTTCGCAGTTACTGCACCACGATCTTGAGCGGAATTGTGTGGACGACGCTCACCGTGGTGTTGTCCTGCCCGTTTGCCAGTACGTTTGCGCTCCCGGTCACCACCACCGTGTAGACCCCCGGAGTCAGTGTGCCCGCCGCATTTGCCTGGCCGGTACCGGAGCCGCTACTAATGGTGGCGTACCCTGGGTCCTTGGTAGCCACGTTCGCCCCGCAACCCGTGAACCCGAACGCCACCACGATCAGGGCGAGCGAGCCAAGTAGCGACTGCCAGTTCCGCCGCCGTCCCGGCATGCCGAACAGGAAGACGCACGCCAGCGCAGCGCCGCCTCCTGCCATCCAGAAGCGGCCGGAGCGGGCCGGCGGCATCGCCATCGTCCCCGCAACCGTCACTCCTGGCGCCGGTTTGCACGTATAGTTCACCGTCGCGTAAATCCCCGCGCCGAAATTCGGAGAGTTCGGAGCCCCGCTGCAGGTGATGGTCGCCGGTCCCGTTGCCGTCAGCGTGATCGGGATATTCAGAGCCGCCAGGTTATTCATCGATGTGAACTGCAGGGCAAATCTCGCCGTCTTGCTGCCGGCGGAGATCGTCCGGGAGGTTACATTGCTCTGCATTGCAAAATCAGGCGTCGAGACCTGGTCATAGACATTGATTTTGTAACTCGAGCTCGATGGAGCATGCGTGGCGTCGCCGTTGTATTGCGCGATGATTGTGCTCTGGCCCAGCGGCAGCGACAGCAGACCATCGCCGTTCTGGGGGATAGAAAACGCCGCGATCCCTGCCGTGTCCAGCGTCACCGGTGGAAATGCCGTTCCATTGGAGTAGAACGTCACCGTCCCGGTCGGTGTCGGCCGCCGGCGGACTGTGTTGTTGACCGTGGCCACAAAAATCAGACTCGATGTATCGAAGAAGTTCGAAGCACCCGCCGGGGTCGTGGAGATGCTGGTTGCGGTGCCCACTGCGCCCGTTCCCGCGCCCACCGTCACCGTCACCGGGGCAGAAGTGGACGTCGCGTAGTTGCCCGTTGCATCCGGCGTGTACGTGGCGGTGATCGAGTTGGTCGAGTTCAGCGCGAATGAGTTGCGCGGCAGCGTCAGGACCGCCGTGTTCGGTGGACTGGACCCCGTATTCACGCCTGGGCCCAGGGTCACCGTTCCCAGCACCACGTTGGCCGCTGTCGTGAAGCTCACCGTTCCGCCCGGCGCTGCGCCCGTCGGGCATGGAACCAGCGGAGAGCAGACATTGTTCGGTGTCACCGTCGCCACCAGCGTCAGCATCGTGTTGGCGAAAGATGGATTGGGATCCGTGGCCACCAGCGTTGTCACCGTCGGCACGCTTCCGACCACTACCGATGGCGCCGGTCCGGTAAGCGCCGGGGACGCCGTAAACGTCGTGTCGCCGCCGTAGCTGGCCGTGAAGACATGCGATCCCGCCCCCAGCCGCGAGCTGCTGAAGGTGGCAAAGCCCTCCGAACTCAGCGGAAGCGAGGTCAGCCGCTTCCCGTTGTCCAACAGGGTCACGAGGCCGGTCGCGCTCATCGGATCGTTCGGGTCATTCGCGTCACTGGCCAGGAACGTGAATTGCACGTTCGTGCCGTAGGACACGGTCTGGCCGTTGTATACCGGCAGCGGATTGTTGTTCTGGTCCGTGGTCAGCATCTGCAGCTTGCCCGGCACCTTCCGCACTGTCACCGGCGTCGAACCAACTGCCGGCGCGTAGCTCGCGTCCCCTCCATAGCGCGCCACAACCGAGTAGCTTCCGCCAGGCATCAGCCCAGCCACGTCGCCGAATGGGAAGCTGGCATGGCCGGTCGAGTCCACGGTGGTGGCGAAGATTGCCTGCGTCGGATTACCCACCGTCGTGCCTGTGACGGATACACTTCCGGTCGGCGTGCCGGCTGCGCCGCCCGCTACCGTCACGATCAGATCCACTGTCGCATCATTGTGCGTGAACGTCTTCACCGGCTTCCCGGCCCGCGTGATGGAGACCGTCACCGTGGTCCCGCCGGATCCCTTTCCGCTCCTCCAGTTGGCGAGCAGGTTCGCGACGTCCACACTGCCCAGGCCCGAGGCTGCATCGTAACCCGGCCCGGCGTTATAGCCGGTGGTGAAGTTATCGCCGCCGCAATTTGGACTGCCGGGTGCGCACACAACCTTGTTCGTGCCAGCCGTTATGTCGTGGAACGCGCTCGGAGCCGCGGCATGCGTTGCGTACAGCCCGTCGTTCAGATTCCCCTGAGGACCATGGGATTGCACGATCAGCGCTGCCACGCCTGCAAACGCCGATGCCGCCAGAGAGGACGCTCCGCCGCCGCTGTACTGCAACGAATCCGGCGTGCCGTTCACGCAGTCCGCCGGGTCGATGCACAGCATGTAGTCGCTGGCGTTGGCCCCGTTGGCGCCGAAGAACGAAACATCCGGAATCACGCGCGCGGTCGTCGAGATGCCGCCGGCCACACCGGCCTGGTAACTGGGCTGCGGATAGGGCGACTGGGCGCCCGTGTCCGGGTCTGTATTGCCCACCGTGCTTACGCCG
>DASVAI010000226.1:0-3456 GCA_036376445.1 Acidobacteriaceae bacterium | reverse complement strand
GATGGCGGATTGCGGGCGCGAATCACCTGCGTCGATCCGCGGAAGGTTCCGGCATCGTTTGCGGGGCGCGAGCTGGATGCGGAGCTGATGGAAGACTTGCCGGCAGGTGTCGATCCTTGTGCGGAGAATGGCGAGTTCCACACCTGCGCTTATGCCGGCCCGATGTTCTCAGCGCCCCTCGCCCTCAAAGCCGGCGAAGTGGAAGAGCACGATGGTTTCGTGTTTGCTGATTTCACTCTGTCACAGGGCGCTTGCGCCGGAACATGACGGTGCCCGGGTCTCTGCCGGTGCCGTCGAGTACGAAGCCGCATTTGCGCAGGACGCCGATTGTGGCGGCGAGGTGCGGATAAGCCTGTGCGCATACGGAACGCACGTCGCTATGCGCGAAGACCCAGGGCACCAGAGCGTTGATCGCTTCGGTGACGTAACCGTGGCGGCGGAACTCTTTCAGAATGGAGTAGCCGATCTCGACTTCTTCGAGAGTGCGCGGCGGCTCGGTGCATCCACATCCGCCGATGAGGACCGGCGGCGCGGCACCGCCCTGCTTCACTGCGACGTAGCGGCACCAGCCTCGCTGATCGGGATGGCGGTGAATGCGCTGCGCGAGGTAATCGATGGCTCGCTTGTCCCAATACTCCGGGGGCCACGTGGCGGGGACGATGACGCCCAGCAACTCGTCCAGGCCTCGCCGCGCTCCGTCCGCGCGTAGCGCCTCCGGTGTGACACTGATCAGAAGCAGGCGGGGCGTTTCGATGATCTGCTCAGCATAGGGCGCATGCCGGGTTTGCGTTCGCATGGGGAACTCCTGGGAATGCTACGCGCATGAGCGGTGCGGCGAATGTGCTCTCCAGAGAACCAACGCTAGCATGGCACGAAAAGAGGTCAGTAACAGCGTCAATATGCGCTTACCCATAACTGAAAGCAGTACGCGACCGGAGCCCATACGACGTGGTAGCATCATAGGTTTTCCCGGAGACCTATCGAATGAGCGCAGCCACTCTGCCCAATCCAGCCAGCCACCCCTTTCGCCTGACCGACGAGCAGGAGCAGTTGCGGCGGGAGATTCGCTCGTTTGCCACGAAAGAGATTGCGCCGCATGTGATGGAGTGGGACGAGACGAGCGAGTTCCCGAGTGCCGTGGTGCGGCAGCTTGGCCAGATGGGCTTGCTGGGCGTGCTGATTCCGGCGGAGCTGGGAGGCGCGGAGCTCGGTTATGTCGATTACATGATGGCGATCGAAGAGATCTCCGCGGTGGATGGCTCCATTGGCATCATCATGGCGGCGCATAATTCGCTCGGCATGAATCACATTTACCTAGCGGGGAATGCGGAACAGCATCGGCGCTTTATTCCAAAACTGGCAACGGGCGAGTGGCTGGCGGCGTGGGGGCTGACGGAACCGGGATCAGGATCGGATGCCGCGGGCGCGCGGACCACGGCGGTGCGCAAGGGCGATGGCTGGGTGCTGAATGGATCGAAGACGTTCATCACCAACGGCAGCCACGCCGATGTGGCGGTGGTGATCGCGGTGACGGACAAGACCCAGGGCACGCATGGGCTTTCGGCTTTCGTGGTGGAGAAAGGGATGCGCGGCTTTCGTCCGGGTAAAAAGGAAAACAAGTTGGGGCTGCGGGCGAGCGATACGTCGGAGCTGATCTTTGAAGACTGCGAGATCCCGGCGGAGAACCTGCTGGGCAAAGAGGGCGAAGGCTTTGTGGATTCGCTGCGCATTCTGGATGGCGGCCGGATTTCCATTGCGGCGCTGGCGCTGGGCATTGCGCGCGGGGCCTACGATGCGGCGCGCCGTTATGTGAAACAGCGGCGGCAATTCGGCAAGGCGATCGCAGAGTTTCAGGGCATCCAGTGGAAGCTGGCCGACATGGCGACGCAGCTGGATGCTGCGCGGCTGTTGACGCTGCGCGCGGCGGCCTTGAAGGATTCCGGGCAGACCACGACCAGCGAATCTGCGATGGCGAAGCTGTTTGCCAGCGAAGTAGCGGTGCGCATCTGCGACGAGGCGGTGCAGCTCCACGGCGGCTATGGATTCATCAAGGATTATCCCGTGGAGAAGTTTTACCGCGACGTGAAGCTGTGCACGATCGGCGAGGGAACTAGCGAAATCCAGCGGATGGTGATTGCGCGCGAACTGCTGAAGCGACCCTGAAACTCAGCGCAGCGCGGCTGTTACACTCGCACCTTGGAGATGGCACTCCAATCCGGAAACGACGCCGAAGCGATGACCGCGAAGCTGGCGGAGCGGCTGCTGGCGGGCGATCTTCGCGCGCTGGCGCGGGGTATCTCGCTGGTGGAGGACGATTCGCCGGCAGCGCAGGCGCTGCTATCGGCGTGTTTTCCGCATACCGGCAAGGCGATTCGCATTGGCGTGACGGGGGCGCCGGGCGCGGGCAAGAGCACGCTGGTGGACCAGCTTGCACGCGTATTTCGCGAGCAGCAGCAGCGCGTGGGCATTCTGGCTGTGGACCCGACTAGCCCATTCAGCGGCGGAGCGATCCTGGGGGATCGCATCCGGATGGAGCGGCATCATGCAGACGCCGGCGTGTATGCGCGCAGCATGGCGACGCGCGGTGCGATGGGTGGCCTGGCGCGGGCAGCAATGGATACGACCATGCTGATCGAGGCGAGCGGGCGCGACCGCGTTCTAATCGAGACCGTCGGTGTTGGCCAGGATGAGATTGATATTGTGCGGCTGGCGGACATCACGCTGGTGGTGCTGGTGCCGGGCATGGGCGATGACGTGCAGAGCATCAAGGCGGGCGTGCTGGAGATTGCCGATATTTTTGTGGTGAACAAGAGCGATCGCGAAGGCGCGGACCGCGTGGAGAAGGAGCTGAAAGCGATGCAGTCGCTTGCCGGATCGCATGGCAGCTGGGTGCCACCAGTGGTGCGGACTGTCGCTTCGACAGGGCAGGGGATCGAGGGGCTGGCCGCGAAGATTGCAGACTTCGTCGCGTGGCTCGCGAAAGATGGGCATCTGGAAGAGCGGCGGGAACGGCAGTGGCGGCATCGCCTGACCGAGATGGTACGGGCAGAGCTGCTGCGCGGCCTGCGCGCGCAGGGGCTGAATGCGAATGAGCTGGCGGAGCACGCGCGCCGCATTGCTCGCCGTGAGGAAGATCCGTTTGTCACCGCAGTGCAGATGGTGACGTCGATCACGGGAGGCGACGGCGCATGAGCGGAGATAAGAGCACGCTTCCGGGAACGCGCATTGATCATCTGGGAATTGCGGTGGAGAGTATTGCGGCGGCGCGCGGATTTTACGAGGCGCTTGGCCTTCGCGTGACGCACGAAGAGACAGTGGGGCATGAGGGTGTGCGGACCGCGATGATCCCGCTGGGTGAAAGCCGCGTGGAGCTGCTGGAACCGCTGGGGCCGGAGACCACGGTAGGCCGCTTTCTGACGAAACGGGGCGCGGGATTGCATCACGTTGCCCTGCATG
>DASVAI010000214.1:0-15397 GCA_036376445.1 Acidobacteriaceae bacterium | reverse complement strand
GCCGCCTTCTTCGCTGGCGCAGACTTCTTTATGGGAGTAGCTTTCTTCGCCGGCGCCGCAGTTTTCGCCTTCGCAGGCGCAGGAGCAGGCTTTGCCGGCGCAGCCTTTGCCGGAGCAGGAGCGGCCTTTGCCGGAGCCTTCTGCTCCGGCTTCGTCTCCGGCTTCTTCTCGACCACCTTTGCCGGCGCAGCCGGCTTTTTTGCCGTGGCCTCAGTCGCGGCTGCCGGAGCAGGCGAACCGGCCGGTACTCCCTCTTCCTTTTTGGCGGCTTTCTTCTTCGAAGCACGCGGCTTGCGCAGGTTCACCGGCGGCGGTGGCGCCGGCGGCGAGTACGGTTCCAGGAAGGCGCGCAGCGCGGCCTCGTCGTTCAGCTTGTTGTCCATCGTCTGGAAGAAGAGCTCTTCCAGCAGCTCTGGATAGCGCTCGAGCTCGGGCGTGATGCGCATTTCGAGCATCAGAGCGGTGGGCACCTTCTGGCGCGCCTCCGGCCACACGTTGAAGAAATTCTTGTACTTGTTTTGGATCGCCGCGCCCTTGCCGGTCAGCCCAAGCCACAGTACAGGCTCCGCCGGCGAGCGCGTCAGCAGCTTCCACGAGGCCGAGGGTGCAGCCGCTTCCTTTGAGGTCAGCTTCGCCGCAAAAGCCTCGGCATCCTTGTCCAGCCGCTCCCATTCCTTAACAAAGCCCGGGCGCGCGAAGAGCTTCTTGAGCGCGGCAATGTCCTTCGGCGGCATGCGCGCTGTCAGCAGCTCCATCGCGGCGGCCGAGATGTCCGGATAGATGCCTTCCATCTGCAGCCGGTTCTGCAACTCATGTAGCTGCGCCAGCCCATTGGCGTCGGCCTTGCTTGCCGTCCAGGCTGGGAAGAGCTGTTTCATCCAGCCCTGCTGCTCCAGCGTTTTGAGCATGTCGAGCGGGTTCTCTTCGTGGCCAATCTCCTCCAGCTCGTACCCGCGCTGGTAGTTGGTGGTGGCTGAGAAGACGCCTTCTTCCATGGCGTTATCAAACCGCTGCTTGGTCCGCTCATCCATCTGCCAGCCGAGGCGGGTGCCCAGGCGCACGGCGCGGAAGAGCCGGATCGGATCTTCCAGGAAGCCGTAGTTGCTCACGAGGCGGAGGGCGCGCATCTCGATGTCCGCCACGCCATTGGCGGGGTCCATTAACAAGCCATAGGACCCCTCGTTCAGCGAGATGGCCATCGCGTTGACAGTAAAGTCGCGACGGCGCAGGTCTTCGAGGATGTTGGTCCACTCGTAGGTGGGATGAGCGGGTTTCGCGAAGGTTTCCTTGCGCGCGCTCGACACCTCCAGCCGAACACCTCCCGGAAAGCGCAGGAAGAGTGTCTGCGAGGGTGCATGCGATCCCCAGTAGATAAAGCCGGCAGTCTCCAGCTTTTCGCGCAGGCTAAGGGCATTTCCTTGAACCGTTACATCAAAATCGCGAACCGGATGGCCGCTGGTCAGGTCGCGGACAGCCCCTCCGGTGAGAAAGCTGGTCATCCCTTCGTTGCGGGCGGCGTCGCGGATCAGTCGGAGGGCGTTGCGTTGGGCCGGAGAGAGCCGGTTCTCCAGCAAATAAAGGTAGTCGGGCATGTGTCGACTAGAGCTCCCCGCTCTATCTAGCTCTTTCTGCAAGACTTATCGTCTACGCGAGCTGGTGCTTAACGCCTAACGGTATCATAGTGTGACTATCTTGGCTACCGTTCTGCACACTTTTCGCTGCAAACGGTACCTGGATGTGCGACAATCCCGCGAGCCTCGGGCTCAAGGCGCTTTTCATGGGCAGCACACAGAAAAAAGCCGTCCTACGCATGCACGACGGGAGCTGGCTGGCCGGCTACCTGCCGCCGTTGGGCTTTGTGCGGCGTGGCGCGTCACCCGATGCCATCGAACTGCTCGACCTCTCCGCCCGCCGGCAGCTCATCCCATTAGCAACGCTCAAATGGGCCTGCTTCGTGCGCGATTTCAACTCCGGCGAGCCCGGCAACCCGGAGCGGCTGCTCCGCACCACCTTCTCTGGCCGCCCGCGTATGGCGGGAGTCTGGCTGCGGATGACGCTCAAGGACGAAACTGTCCTCGAAGGGTTGGTCGCCAATGATCTTTCGCTCCTCGACCCGGCTGGATTATTGCTGACGCCTCCGGATACCCGCTCGAATACCCAGCGAATTTTTCTGCCCCGCGCCAGCATTACCGATCTCTCGATCGTGGCAGTCATTGGTGGCGCAACGGCAGCCGCGCCCAAACGCAAGCCGCCGGTCCCGGCCCGTCAGGGCGACCTCTTCCCCGCCGCTGCCACACCAAAGGCACTCTGAGCACCGAAGCAGGCGCGAACGACCGTGGGGAGTGAGCTGTACGCATCGCGCCAAAGGCGCCGCCGCCCGACGGCGAGTTGTCGGGTTAGTATTCGGGCATGAAGCTCCGCGATCTTGCCGCGCAACTCGGCGCTGTCCTCAATGGCGATGGGGAGGTCGAGATCACGGGCGTCGCAGGCATCGAGGAGGCTGGCGCCGGGCAGGTCACCTTCGTCTCGAATCCCCGCTACGCTGCTGCAGCGAAGACGACTGGGGCCAGTGCCGTGCTGGTCGCACCGGACTTCCCCGAGATCACTGCCTCAACTCTGCGGCTCGGCAATCCCTACCTTGCCTTCGCTCAGGCAATCGCCCTGCTGCACCCCTCCCCGGTTTTCAAGCCCGGCATCCATCCGACGGCCGTCATCGATCCCACGGCTACTATCGGCCCGGGAGCGCACATTGGCGCTCATGTCGTGATTGGCGAGAGGGTCCGCCTCGGTGACAATGCCGTGCTACTAGCTCACGTCGTTATCTATCCGGGGGTTGAGGCGGGACGCGACTTCTTCGCCCATGCCCACGCCGTGGTCCGCGAGAACTGCTTACTCGGCGACCGCGTCATCCTGCAGAACGGAGTCATTGTGGGCGGAGACGGCTTCGGCTTCGCCAAGCGGGACGACGGCGCCTGGCACAAGATTCCGCAGTCCGGCCCGGTGCGCATCGGGTCTGATGTGGAAATCCAGGCGAACGCCTGCATCGATCGCGCGAGCGTCGGCGTAACTGCGATCGCGAACGGCGCAAAGATCGACAACCTCGTCCAGGTAGGCCACGGCTCCAGCGTGGGCGAGAACACGTTGCTGTGCGCGCAGGTGGGGCTTGCCGGTTCAACGGAGATCGGCCGCGATGTCGTGCTCGCGGGTCAGGTGGGCGTTGCCGGCCACTGCAAAATCGGCGACGGCGTGGTCGCGACCGCGCAGTCCGGCATTCCCAACGATGTTGCCGCGGGGAAAATCGTCAGTGGTTACCCGGCCATCGACAACCGGCAATGGCTGCGCGCCGCGGCTCTCTTCCAGCGCTTGCCGGAGTTGATGAGACGTCTGCCGAAAAAGGAGCGCGATGTGTAGCAGTTTCCACAATCCATCCACGAAGATCGCTGTTGCACCAGAAAGCCCGGCAGCGCAATCGCGCATCTACGCATCGAAACCGTCAAATGTCAGACATTGAGGAAATCAAGCCCTCGGGCACGGTAGCCGAAACCGTGCAGGAAGAGCCGGTTCGCGTCCTGCTGCTGGACGACCATCCGGAAAACCTACTGCTCCGTTCGACCATCCTGCGCAAGCACGGCTATATCACCGAGACCGCCGACTCGGTGGAAGAGGCCGAGAAGCTGCTGGATAAGATCGACATCGCCGTTCTCGACTACCATCTCGGAGCGGGCCGCTTCGGCACTGATGTTGCCGCGGAACTGCGCGAGCGGCGTCCCGAGGTGCCGATCATCATTCTCTCCGCCACGCTCGAGCGACGCTTCGGCGGGGTCGAAGACATGCACCTGCTGAAGGGCTACAGCTCCATCGACGACCTGGTGACCGCGCTGCGCTCGTTTGAGGCGAAGCGCCGCGGCCGTCCCGTAGTGGTCGATGCGCGCGACTTCTTCTACTCCCGCATCAACATGGCCATGGGCGACGATGTGGTGCTGGAAATCCTGGATGCCAACGGCAACTGGCAGTACGTAAACGACACCTGTGCCCGCTTGTTGGAGCAGCCGCGCGACTGGTTCGTCGGCAAGAACATGTTCGTCGAGATGCCGGAGCTGGCGCCGGACTGGCGCGACATCCTGCACACCGTGGCCGTGCAGCGCGAAACCTACATCGACCGCACCTACCGCGGCTTATTAAATCTGCCCCGCAAAGGCGAGGGCTGGGTGTGGAATGTGCTCGCCTTTCCCATCACGCTGCACAACAATCAGACAGGCGTAGTGCTGACTGCCCGGATACTCGAGAGAAAGACAACGCTGTAGAGACGATATACGCTGTACCATGAAATCTGTAAACAAGACACGATGAGAGTTACTTTTCCCTGCTTTGCCTCGCTCGCGCTTCCTCTTTTGCTCGCGAGCTGCCATGCCACCCCCAACCGGGGCCGTCCCGAGGCCGCCTTCATCATCACGGTGCGCAATCAAGGCGCCGATATCCACCAGCTCGAAGTCGATTACCCGAACGCCAGCTTCGGACGCGACTATGTGCCCAGCGGCGGAAGCTTCAACTACCCGCCCAAGCTGATTGGTTCCGGGCCCGTCAAGGTGACCTTCAACGACTCCAGCGGCAAGAGCCACACCGCCACCGGCCCGGTTATTCAGGACGGCATGCGCCAGGACCTTGTCATTTCGATCGGCGAAGACGAAGGTGTGATCTTCCAGGCGCTGCCGAACCCGGCGGGCTGAAACGCGGAAAGGCCGCGCTACAATTCGCTCGCAGCCGCGTCTGTGAGATAAGTGAAATCACGGATGCTCCATCGACAATTCCTTGCCGTTGCCATCATGTTCTACTTCGCCGGATCTGCCATGCCGCAGACGCCGGCTCTTGTCCCGCAGCCGCCGCCATCGCCCGCTCCCAATCCATCGCGGATTCCGAATATCGCCATTCCTTCACTCGGCCTCGAACAGAGCGGCTCGTGGCAATGGGTGCACGATGAGGACACGAAGGGCGCATCCAGTGGCCAGTCGCATTACCCCATCTATCCCGATGGGCGCAATGGGTTGCCGGGACGCCAGTTCGTGACCTGGTACACGGGCAATGGCGGCGAGCGTTACCACCTGACATTCGGACGCGACGCCAACGCAACACACTTCGTATACGAGGCGAACGTCTATCTGGTTGAGCCGAAGGAGATCGCGGCAGTCGAGATGGACATGAACCAGGTGCTGGCCGACGGCAGGACGGTTATCTTCGGCGTGCAATGCTCCGTGCATTCGAAGACGTGGGAGTACACCTATGTGAACAAATCGGGGACGCACTGGCACCCGTCGAACATTTCGTGCAACCCGCAGACCTGGGGCAACAAGAAGTGGCACAAGATACAAATCGCGTCACACCGCGATGATGACGGCAACGTCACATACGACTGGGTAAGCTTCGATGGCGCCTATTCCGACTTTCAAAACGCGACGGTCTTCTCTGCGGAATCGCTCGGCTGGTCACCAGGCGAGCTGCTACTGAATTTCCAGATAGACGGATCGCACAAATCCGGAACGATGGATGCGTATTTGAATAATCTGGCGATCTATCGATGGTGAGTTACGGCATTCCGCGAAAAGATAAAGAGAGCCGCTCCTACGAGCGGCTCTCTTTCTTCGAACTCGTTGTCAGGTTT
Source organism: Acidobacteriaceae bacterium (assembly GCA_036376445.1). Taxonomy (GTDB): domain Bacteria; phylum Acidobacteriota; class Terriglobia; order Terriglobales; family Acidobacteriaceae; genus KBS-83. Next base: position 9,741 of record DASVAI010000214.1, on the reverse strand, counting down.
AGCGCACTACGGACTGGAACAGACTCGACTGCAGCAAAGTCGCGAACTGCTGATCGCTCGACTTGTAGGTCACGATCAGCTTGCCGGCGCTGGAGTCGATCTTCGTGCCGTCGATCGCCTGCTTCTCTATATCGGTGCCGCTCATCTTCTTGTAGAGTGCCGCCGCATTCAGGAGTGACGCCATGGTGGCTGCCGAGAAGGTATCCGGCGTCAGCACATCGAGGTTGAACTCAACGCCGTTTCCGAAGTCCATTGAGTACCATGAGCTCAGAATGCGCTTCTTGATCGAGTCGTAGTCGCCCACCTGCGCGGCCTCGCCCATCAGCGACCGCATCATGGTCTGGGTACCCTTCTGGTCCAGGATGCTCCACAGCGGCTGGTCCTGCACGGACGTCATCATGTCGGTCATGGTGTTGTTCGTCAGGAAGCTCGGTTGCAGCCCGTCGCGCGAATCGAGCGCCTGCTTCAGTGAATCGCTCTGGCCGAAGACCATGGTGGTCGGATTCAGGAAGGCTACCTGCATCCCAGAGCCCCCCATGGGGTAGATCCGGTTGTCACGCAGGACCGTTGGCTTGACCTTTTTCTTCTTGAAATTGGCCATGATGTCGTCGAGCGAGAACTGTCCCTGGGCGATGCCGATGATGCGGGTCATATCCCCGGTTGCGCCCTTCGGGCGGAAGGAGGCAAAGGCCAGCTCGTCGACGTCGTGATTGTCGTTCATCCCGGAGACTCGCAGGGCATTCTCCAGATTCTTCAGCTCCGGCGGCATCACCTTGTTCTTCAACTGCATGGCTGCCGGCGAGTTCTGCATCGCGCGGTAATCGATCACGATCAATTGCTGTACATCGTGCGGAATCGCCGCACGCGCGTCGCCGCTCAGTTGCGCTGCGCGCGCCGGCAGAGCTGTGGCGAGGCACAGAGCCGCGACACCGCCGCTCAGGATCTTTGCAAAATTCTTCATCGCTGCTTCACTTCCTTCCGGACAGACCGCACACGCTGCCCGTTCCTTCATCTTAGACGCCGCCCGAGGGCCGCTGTATTTCACTTACGGGTGACAACCCGATAACCGATCAATTGTTACAAATCTTGTCACTCCCCGTGGTTCCTATGGCCACTCAAGCGGCCGCTCCATCCGGCGCTCAAGAACCTTTGTCTCCGCAGAGAAGTCGTCCAACTGACGCACCCACTCGGTGTTTTGCTCGACAGCGGCCTCGGGAATGAGCCCGATGAGCTCGCCTTCCGCGATCCGCGCGCCCCTGCCCTCCACCCGCCGTTTGAGATCGGCGTAGACGATGCTTGGCGAGCTGACTCGGAAGTCCGTCAGATTCATAGAGATCTGGGCGCGACCACGCACTAGGGCTCCCAGCGCCTTCACGCCTTTGAGCCCGCCTCCGGAGTCCCGCACCTCGCGGGCGAGCGACCGGGCGAGCGCCACATCGGGCTTGTCCAGAAAAACGTTCCAGGCGATCAGGAAGCGCCGAGCGCCGACCGCGCTCGCCCCAGCCGTTGGGTGCAGGTCCGGCCCGCCCACGTCCGGGCGCCGCGCCGGGTCGCGTCGCACCGCCTCGCGCAGCCCTTCAAATTGCCCCTGGCGAACGTCTTCAAGCCGCGCCCGGTCAGGACGCGCCGCCGCCGCCTCGTAGAAGTACACCGGCACGCCGTAGCGACGCCAGATCTCCTCGCCCGCCTGCCGCGCCAGTAGCGCGCATTGCTCTAGCGAGATCTCCCGCACCGGCACAAACGGGATCACGTCCGCCGCCCCGATGCGCGGATGCACGCCGCTCTGTTTCGTCAGATCGATCAGCTCCGCGGCCTTGCCGGCGGCCAGCACGGCTGCTTCCAGAACGGCGGACGGCGGGCCGGCAATCGTAACAACTGAGCGATTGTGATCCGCATCCTGCGACCAGTCGAGCAGAGAAACTTCCGGCCTCTTCATGGCGCGGACGATCGCGAGCACCCGCTCCGTCTCAATGCCCTCGGAGAAGTTGGGAACGCACTCGATGATTGCTTGACCCATATCTGCCTTGCCTACTTCCACCAGCTATAGCCGATCTGGAATTGCACGGTCGCATTTACGCCCGGATTGGCATCGCCAAGCGACGCATTCGAGATGTGGATCGCGTTCGCATTGAACGTAATCGAGCGCTTTGGCCTGAGGAAATACTGCACTCCCACACCAAATTGCGGGGTAAAGTTCCACACGCTGGTGCCCTGATGCCCAGGAGCCGGAAATGGTCCTACCGGGGGAAATTTGTGATTGGTCCAGATCAGTCCGCCACCGCCCTGGATCAACGGCAGAATGCGTCGCGTGCCGGTTGCAAAATCCCAGCGCAGGAGGATGGGCGTGATGCTGATTCCGTTATACGCGCCGCCGGTCTTGTAGGGTCCGCTGATCGCGGCAATGTTGGGATCGTCGGTTGCGTAGAGATTAAACCGGGTGAACGTATCGGTACGTCCCTGCCACCAGGGCATGATCTCCCCGCTGTACTCAAATTGGCCGCGCAGCAGTCCCCGCCCGTGCGGCTCGGTCAGTACCTTGCCGGCGCGGACCCCTACGCTCAGATAGCTGGAACTCGGCTTATCCCCGGCGCTGAAGCCGCTGCTGAAGAAGGCTCCCCAGTTCCACGGATGATCGCGCATTGTCTCCTGGAGAGGCGAGAGGGAGGCCCCTGCGGAAGACGAGGAGCTGCCGCCGGATTGCGCAATGGAAATGCCGGGCATGACGGAAGCAAGCAGAAGCGTGGCAGGCAAAAAGCAGAAGCGAAAAGAACGCATGTGCCTCATCTATGCGCGAAGCCCGCGCGAAGGGTTCAACGGTTACAAAGTGACAAGGAAAAAGCCGCCAGCAAGGGGACCCGGCGGCTTGTTTGGATGCGCGTCAGGTTAGCCGGCTACTTCTTCCAGTTGCTTGGCGTCCATATCTAAGTTGGAGTAGACGTTCTGCACATCGTCGTGGTCCTCCAGCGCTTCGAGCAGACGCACCATCTGATTGGCCGCCGCGCCTTCGAGCTTCGTGTAGGTCGACGCGATCATCGTGATCTCGGCCACCGAGGTTCCGATCTTCGCTTTCTGGATCGCTTCGAGCACCGCGTGATATGCCGAAGGCTCAGTCAGGATCTCCCAGGTGTCGCCCTCGTCGCTCAGATCGTCTCCGCCGTTCTCAAGCACGATGTTCATCAGCTTCTCTTCGTCGGCGTTTTCCTTAGGGACCGCGATCAGTCCCTTCTTCGTGAACAGGAATCGAACCGAACCTTCCGTACCAAGATTGCCGCCATTTTTGGAGAAAGAATGGCGGATTTCACTGACAGTCCGATTGCGGTTGTCGGTCGAAGTCTCAACGATCACCGCCACGCCGCCGGGCCCATAGCCCTCGAACGTGATCTCCTCATACTGGGCGCCGGGCAACTCACCGGTGCCGCGCTGAATAGCGCGCTTGATGTTGTCCTGCGGCATGTTTTCGGCCTTGGCCGCAAGAACCGCCGTACGCAGGCGCGGGTTTCCATCCGGGTCGCCGCCGCCGCGCGCCGCCATGGTGATTTCTTTAATCAGACGGGTGAAGATCTTGCCGCGCTTCGCGTCCAGCGCGCCCTTCTTGTGCTTGATGGTGGCCCATTTCGAGTGGCCTGACATAGGACCTCTGCAACTCTTCGGAAGTCTGTCGACCGGCCGTCATCCGCGCTCGGAGGTGCGGCGCTAAACCTTGCCGGGACACTCGATTGTAGCACTTGGGCAGGAGCGGACGAAGGCCGCGACGGCGCGTCTTCGCTGCATCGCCGAAACACAAAAGACCGCCCAGTCGTGCGGCGGCCTTTTGTGAATTGACGATCTCGCTACCAGTGGTAGTACCTCATGCTGTGAATGTACGCGGTCACCGATCCGCTGCCGCTGTAAGCACCATCGATCTGGAAATTCGTGAGCAGCGTGCCCTTTTGCCAACCCAGGCTCTTGGCGGCGTAGGTTTTTGTCCCGCTAAAGACATGATGCGTGCCGTCCAGATTCACCCAGTCGTGCGTGACGTTGCCGTAGCTGTCGCGGTGATACCCGATCTGGATGTGATGCCAGGTTTTTGCCGCCCAGGTCTTCGGGTTGCAGTAGACATTGGATGACTTCCAGTGCGAACCGCTGGAAGTCACCGCCGTATACTCCCAGGTCTTCGAATAGCTGGAACACTGCGTATTGAACATGATGGTCTTGCCGGACGACGCTACCTGGTTGAAATCCAACTCCAGGTTTGCCACCTGCGAGGGATTGACCAGGTAGACATAAGTGTCGAGCACGAAATGCACCGCGCTGCTGTCCGAGGCGAAAGAGACATGCCACCGCTCGCCACCATGATTGGTATAGGTCATGTAGAACTTGCGAGCGTAGTCCCAGGAGGAGACCGTTGCGGGGTAGACCATCGAGCCTCGCGAAGTGCCCGGTGTGCCTCCGTCGTGCTGTGACGTCCATCCGCCCTTGCCGTCGATGATGCCGTACGACACCGCGTAGGAAGGAAGCGAATACGCGGAGCTGGTGCCTCCGGAGGACGTACTGCTGCCGCCGACACTGAATGTCGTGCTCACAACTGGGCAGACGCCGCTCGAAACCCACGATTTGAAATGGATTGTATGAGTGCCTGCCGACATCGATGCTTTCGTATCAATGTCGTACCTGGTGACGCCCTTCACCAGGGTGGAGCTGTTATCCACCGAATAGCCAAACAGCGTCGGCGCCTGGCCACTGCAGCCGACGTTATGTGCCCGCACCCATACGGGTGACGAGACCTTCGCGCTATTGAGCGGAGCAGCCACCGTGATATTAGCCGCAAAAGCTGAGGGGGAAACCAGTAGCCCGGCGAGCAATGTCAGTAGAAAACCCGCACGGCAAGCTAAGTCCTGGCCGAGAAACAAACGATACAGTATGGGAATCGACAATGTATTTCTCCCGATCGGTTACAAATGTCTTCGCTGCGGACCTCGCGCGCGTGCGACGCGGGGTCATTGAGTACTGGCGCGTGGAACAGCAGTCTGCGATTGGACCGATTCGCTCCGTCATTTCGAGCGAGGGAACAATTCAACGGACGAGTTTGTTGCTTTTCGTTCTTTGTCGAAGGCAGGTACAGACGATGGCCGGGCTTACACCAGGGCCAGCGTGAAACGAAGGAGAACCTGCGTCACCCCGAAAGGCAATGCGGCTCTTCCGTGCATCTCGGTTCGCACATTCATTCAGCACGCCGAGATATGGAATGGTTTTCTTGTGCGGGATCATACACACTCCATACAGATTCGCAAGGAGAAAAGAAGCAATAACTTGTCTAGATCGAGCTAAGAAAGACCGTCGGTTATCTGGCGGTCTTTGAAAATGCCAGCTCCTACCAGTGGTAGTAGGTCATATTGTGGACATAGGACGTCACCGATCCACTGGTTTTGTACTCGCCGTCGATTTGATAGTTCGTCACCAGCGAGCCTTTCGCCCAGCCGAGGCTGAGCGCTCCATAACCGCTTGCGCCGCTGAAGGTGCTGTGCTTCCCGTCCAGATCCACCCAGTCATGAACAACGGTGCCGCTGGTAGTGCGGTGATATCCAATCTGGATGTGGTGCCAGGTCTTCGCGGTCCAGGTGAGCGGGTTGCACGGAATATTCGATGGCTTCCAGTGCGGCGACCCACTGGAGACATACACGTACTCCCACGTCTTCGAATAACTGGAACACTGCGTTCCATAAACGATCGTGTGGCCGTTCGAATCGACCTGGTTCAGATCCAATTCCAGGTTGGCTACCTGGCTCGGATTCACCAGATATACGTAGAGATCCAGGGCGAAATGCGTCGCGTTCGGATCATTGCCAAAGGAGATATGCCACCGCTCGCCGCCACGATTGGTATAGGTCATATAAAATTCGCGAGCTTTGTCATAGGAAGGCGTCGTCGCGGGGTACACCATCGAGCCCTTAGAGGATCCCGGCGTGCCTCCATCATGTTCTGCGGCCCAGCCGCTCTTTCCGTCGAGAAGGCCGTACGATACCGCGCTCGATGGAAGAGACGACCCTCCGCTCGTTCCGCCTGAGGAAGAACTGGCGCCCACGTTAAACGTCGAGTTCACCACCGGGCAGATGGCGCCGCTGACCCATGTCTTGAAATGGATCGTGTGTGAACCAGTCCCGACCGAAACTCCGGTTGCATCGATGTCGGTCGTGGACTTGCCGGCATAGAACGTGGAGTTGCTGTCGAACGAATATCCGAAGGATGTCGATGCCTTGCCATTGCAGCCGCTGGTGTGGGTGCGAACCCAGATCGGAGATGTGAGGCCACTTGCTCCATTCAACGGGCTGGTAATTGTAACCGCCGAACTGGTCGACGATCCCGATGAGGATGTGGAGGTCGACCCCGTGCTGCTTCCGGCAACCGTAAAGGTGGTGCTCACCACCGGGCAGACGCCGCTCCCAACCCATGACTTGTAGTGAATCGTGTGCGTGCCCGCTGATATCGACGCCTTGGTATCAATGTCATACTTCGTGACGCCGTTCACCAGCGTGGAACCGTTATCCACCGAGTAGCCGAACACGGTCGGCGTCTGGCCATTGCAGCCCACGTTGTGAGCGCGCACCCAGACGGGGGAAGAGACGTTGCTTCCATTCACCGGAGCCGCCACTGTGATGGCCCCGGCAAACGCGGATTGAGAAAACACAAGCCCGGCTAGTAATGTCAGTAAGAGCAAATCGATACGGCAAGCTAAGTCCCGGCCAAAAAAAGCAAAATAAGGTCCGTGAATCAACAAACGCTTTCTCCTGATTGATCAACCCATGCCGTCGCTGTCGACCCCGCTTTGGCGCACACGGGGCCATGGAGTAGTGGCGCACTCCTACAACACTTGCGTTGCATCCGATCCGCCCCGGTGCTTTGGCTCGAATCGACTCAACGTCACAGAGATTTGCTTTGTCGCACTGAATGAAGGCAGGAACAGACGCTGGCCCCGGCTGTTGCCAGGACCAGCGTGAAACAAAGAAGAGCCTGCGCCACCCGCGCGGAGGACGCCGTGGCTCTCTAATCCTCCACGTCTCGTTCACGACGCGGAGATATAGTGTGATTTCTTACTGCGGATCATACACACACAACGACATTCCGCAAGACGAATAAATGAAGATTTAATGCACATGCACAGCTCAGAACTCTGATTTGTGCCCAGAGCAGTGTCACTTTTTTTCGCGTGCGTCTCAGAACATTTTTCCCAAGAGAGAGCAGGTCTTATTTTTCTTTTTGCAGGATGCTGCTGAGGGCGGCCGCATGGAGACAAGCGTTGGCCGATCCCGGCTTTTGCGTTGAGCCGCTTTGCTCTACAGGAAAAAAGGTGGAGTGCGCACGCGGTGCGGCGGGTCCGCGATAATTCTTGAAGCCGCTAATTTTTTCTGACAACTGCTCCCGTCCGGACTTATGCTGCGCTCATGAAGACCAGCCTTGGCTTCCGTACGCTGCCGCTAGCCTTGTCTATGATGATGGCTGTGGTCGGTGCCCAGTCAGAACAGCACAGAACGATTCAGATCGGCGAGTTCACGCAGCCGGTGCAGATCTCATTGCAAGTCGGCGACACACTGCACATCGTGCTTTCCGCAACGCCCTCGACAGGCTATAGCTGGCATGTAGTGTCCTCCACATCATCGCTCAAAGCGATGAGTTCGAGCAACACGCCCGGCGCCCCGCGGCGGCCCGGTGCAGCAGGCACGCAGACGCTCGTCCTGAAGGCGGTCTCACCCGGCAAGGACAATCTCGTACTCGACTACACCCGGCCGTGGGAGAAAGGAAAGCCTGCGGCGCGCCAGTATACGGTCGCTGTTTCGGTGGGAGACGGCGCGGCCACTCCTGTATCCATTCGCGGCAGCACACCCCTGGGCATCTACAGCGGGAAGCTTCCCTGCGCTGACTGCAGCGGCATCCAGACATCCATCGCTCTCTATGCAGAGAACTCCGCGCAGTCGCCCATCGGATACTACGTCCGCACCAGCGAGTATCTTGGCCGACCGACGATTTTCATCGAGGCAGGCCATCTTCAGCTTCAGCGAGGCACGCCCGACGATCCCAACCAGACCATCTACTCGCTCAAGTCCAACACATCGGACCACCTGGAAAGCTATCTGCTGCAGGGTGACATGCTGGTCCCGCTGGACACAGAGGGCAAGCCCATCCAGGCGCCCTTCAACCTGAGCCTGAAGCGCCAGCCTTAGCGGATGGGCTGTTTCGGCATCTTCGGTTTGCGAAACGCATAGATCACCGCAAGCACCGGCGGCGCCAGCAGCACGCCCCAGAAAGGCGTGATGGGATTGAAGGCCAGCACCAGAGGCACGAAAATCGACGCCCACAGCGGCACCCGCGCCATGCGCTTCATCAGCCAGGGCTGCAGCACAAGCTGATCGATCACCACGATGATGGCGTAGATGCCAAACAGAAACCCCAGGCGTTCCAGGTCGCGGCCTTGAAACAGGATCGAGAGCGTGGGGCCAATGATTGCAATCACCCCGCCGATGTTCGGCACGAATGCCATGAGCCCGGCGATCAAAGCCCACGCCGGAGCGAGCGGCACCCGCAGAACCTCCAGGCCAATCAGCCACAGCACTGCAACGCACAGCGCGTCTACCGATGTCGCCCGCCACCAGTTCACCAGTGCCGTGCCGGCCGTGCGCAAGTGATCGGCCGCCCCCGGGCGCCCGCTGAGAGTCGCAGGCGCAACCGGCCACTGCGGTTTCGCATAGCCAACCGGCTGCTGTGGTGGCTCGATCACCGGCGGCTGCGCAGGCTCGATCGGGGCAGGCGATGATGGCGGCTCTTTCGGCTGCTCAGGCTCGTCCATGGAGACATGTTAGAGTGCCGGTCGAGAGAAAAATGATGGATCTGCGTCCGCTTACTCGCAATCTGTGGGCAAATGCCGTGGCAATCGGGATCAGTGCTGGGTTCGGTTTGCTGGTACGGCTCATGTTTGCGTCGGGACATTCTCCGGTTTCCGCTGTCGCGGCGGCTTGGACAGTTCCGATTATGTATGTCGCATTTCTGTTCGGAGTGCCCTTCGCAATGGGTTACATTGCGGTCACCGCCCGGTTCCAAATTCAGCGCGAGGCAGGCATGCCTCAGCCGGGTGTCGGCTACTGGATCTGCTTTCCCTGGTTGCCGGCGTTCTTTGCGATGGTCCTCGCGGCGCTCTTCGCATGGGAGGGCGCGGTCTGTCTCCTGTTTGCCGCTCCACTCATGCTTCTCATGTCCTCCATCGGCGGCGTCACTGGCGGTCTCGCGCAGCGGCGCCAGTTTCGTCCGGCACAGTTGTCTGCCATCGCGCTGCTTCCATTTGCGCTGGCTTTGCTGGAGTCGCGCATTCCCGACTCGCCGAGTATTCGCACCGTAGAAACCAGCATCCGCATTCACGCGCCGACTGAGGTCGTCTGGCAAAACATCATCCGCGTCCCCGCGATCCATCCTGCGGAGCTTCCCCCCTCCTGGGTACGAACCATCGGCTTTCCGCGGCCGGTCGAAGCCACGCTCTCGCATGAAGGCGTGGGCGGCGTGCGCCATGCCAGCTTTACCGGCGGTATTGTCTTCACCGAGACCATCGATCACTGTGACACTCTGCGCGATCTCAGCTTCAGTATCCGCGCGAATGGCGACCAGGTCCCTCCCACCACTCTTGATGAGCACGTCAAAGTAGGCGGCCGCTACTTCGACGTGCTTGAAGGCGAATACGTATTAGAGCCGCTCGCGGGAGGCGATACACTGCTTCACCTG
>DASVAI010000205.1:0-6284 GCA_036376445.1 Acidobacteriaceae bacterium | reverse complement strand
CGAACGAGGCGTGTGCGTTCGCTGAACTTATGAAAGAGCGGCGAAAACATGCCGGCCCACAGCTCGCCGACGATGGACGCGAGCACATCGTTGCCCGAGGCGCGCGCGATGGCGACGTGGAAGTCCTGATCGGCGCTGCGGCTGTGCTCCCCGCGCGCGATGACGAACTCCATTTCCCGGAGCGTGCCGGCGATGCCTTCCAGGTCCTCGGGAGTGGCACGCTGCGCGGCTTCGGCGGCGATTTCGCCTTCGATGAGGATGCGCGCGTGCAACAGCTCTATGGGTCCGGGGCCGGTGTCGACCGAGGGCGCGGCGGGGGTATCGCGTTGGCGTACATAGGAGCCCGAACCGGTGCGGATCTCGACCAATCCCGCGATCTCGAGGGCGATCATGGCCTCGCGTACGGTGGGGCGGCTGACGCCGAGCTGCTGCGCGAGAAGTTTTTCCGAAGGCAGGCGTGAACCAGGCCGCATGACGCCGCTCTGGATCTGTTTGCGGATGCTGTCGGCGACCTGCTGATAAAGCCGCTGGCTGACGATGGGTTCAAGCGCCACGCTCCCTATGCTGCCACAGGCTGCGGCGCCGGAGGTGTCCGGTGGGGAGCCGCTGGCGGCATCGAAATGTCGTTTCGGCGTCATTTCAGGTGCGTCTGGGACGCGTTTGGGTGCGTTTTTGGACGCGATTTGCGCAAGAAACAAGAGTCGCCCGGCATGGATCGCTGCATGGCCCCGATTGTGCCTGAATTGGTACAAGTCTGTCAGGCAACTTGACGAGGCAAGTTCTTGAAGAGTAGGGTGCGATGCGGGCGCAGGCGGAGAGTCTGACCGCGAACGAAACGAGACAGCGCCCGCATAAAGAAATTGTTTTACGAGGTTCTTTGGGAGGGACCAGAAATGCAGGCAGGGAAGGGTACCGGGAGTTCCTGGAAGATTGCGGGATGTATCGCGCTGCTGTTTGCCGGCATGATGGCGGGTGAGTTGAAGGCGGGCGCCCAGGCGACCACCGCGACTCTGGTGGGAACGGTTACGGATCCGACCGGAGCGGCTCTTGGTCATGCAACAGTGTTGATTACGAACCAGAGCACCGGGCAGACTTATACCCGCCAGACGAACGACAGCGGCAACTATGAATTCACCCTGCTGCCGCCGGGGGTGTATTCGATCAAAGTGACCGACCAGGGCTTTGCCGCCTCGGAGATGCAGGGAGTGGCCGCGACGGTGAATACGACCAACCGCACGGATGTGCAGTTGAAGACGGGCAATGCTTCCGAAACGGTGACGGTGAACTCCCTGGCGCCGACGCTGCAGACCGACCGCGCGGATGTGAGCGCGCAGATCGAGGCCAAGCAGGTGAGTGACCTGCCGGTGGGCAACAAGCGCAATTTCCAGGCGCTGGAGTCGCTGGTGCCGGGAGTGAGCGCGCCGATCTATGACCACTCCACGTTCTTCAACGCGCAGAACTCGCAGTCATTCCAGGTGAACGGCCAGTCGGAGCTTTCGAACAATCTGCAGCTGGAAGGCATTGACGACAACGAGCGCACGGGCCTGCTTCAGGTCTATATTCCACCGGCAGCGGCGATCCAGACCGTGGATGTGGAGACGAGCAACTACGCGCCGGAGTTCGGCCGGGCAGCGGGCGCGGTGACCAACGTGGTGCTTAAGTCGGGAACGAACCAGTTCCACGGCTCGGCCTACGAGTTCAACGGGGTAAGCGCGACGGGAGCGCGCAGCTACTTTAACAACACCGGGAAGTTTCCGCGCTTCACGAACAACTATTTCGGCGCGACGATCGGCGGGCCGATCATCAAGGAACGCACCTTCTTTTTCGGCGATTTTCTGCGCTACACCAGTCACTCGAGCGCCTTCAACCAGTTCACAGTGCCGACGGCGGCCTTTCGCAACGGAGACCTGAGCGCGAGCCCGACGACGATTTACGATCCGGCAACGGGCAATGCGGACGGGACGGGGCGGCAGCCGTTTGCGGGAAACCAGATTTCGCCGGCGCGCTTCAGCCCGGTGGCGACTGCGATTCTGAAGCTGGTGCCGCTGCCGAACGTTCCCGGCGCGGGGACGAACAACAACTTCCAGGAAAATTTGGGATTCAACCAGGACTCAACCGGCTTCGACGTGAAGCTCGACCAGCGGCTGCGCGCGGAGGATCACCTGACCTATCGCTATAGCTGGCAGCGAGTGACGACCTTTCAGGAACCGGCGTTTGGCACGGCGGGCGGCCCGGCAGGCAGCGGCTTCCAGGGAACGGGAACCAACACGACCTACAACACGGCGGGCGAGTACACGCATGTATTTTCGCCACGGCTGGTGACGGACGTGCGCGTGGGCGTGAACCACTACCGCAACACGGCGCGGCAGACCGACTACGGCAGCGATGCTTCGACGGCGATCGGGATTCCGGGCGTGAACGTGAGCGCGTTCACGAGCGGACTGAGTTCGATCAATATCCCGGGATATGCGAGTCCGCTGGTGGGCTACAGCGCGAGCATTCCGTGGGACCGCGGGGAGAGCAACATCGACGCGGCGAACAACTGGGACTACATTTTGGGCAATCATTCCCTCAAATTCGGATTTGAATTCCGTCGCGTGCGCGACAACCTGACACAGGGGCAGACGTTTTCGCCGCGCGGCATCTTTAACTATGCCGAGGGGCAGACCGGGCTGAACGCTTCGGACCAGAAGACGAGCTTTGGGAATGACTTTGCGAGTTTCCTGCTGGATGTGCCGAATTCGGTGGGGCGTGACGTGAATGTGGGATCAGGGTCATGGCGGCAGTCACTGTTCTTTGCCTACGCGCAGGACACCTGGCAGGCGACGCACAAACTGACGCTGACCTACGGCTTGCGCTGGGAGTTTTATCCGCCGGCGAACCCGGATCGCAAGGGCGGATTTTCTCAGTACCATCCGTCTGACAATACGCTACATGTTTCCGGATATGGCGCGGTGCCGAACGACCTGGGTCTGCCGGTGCGGTGGGCAAACTTTGAGCCGCGAGTGGGTGCCGCGTATCGCGCGACCTCGCGCACAGTGGTGCGCGCCGGATTCGGCATTAGCCACACACCCTTCCAGGACAACAATTACGCCTTCAACTATCCGGTGCGGCAGAATGTGTCGTTCAACTCGCCGAGCAGCTATCAGCCGGCGGTGCGCACGGACGGCTCGGTTGCGACGCTGGAGAATGGATTTCCCCCGGCGCCCCAGCCCACGATTCCGGCGAACGGAATTATTCCCAATGCGCCTACCTCTTCTGCATGGAACGTGGTGAACCCGAACTACAAAGACCCGTACGTGATGAGCTACAACGTGGCGCTGCAGCAGGACTTTGGCCGCGGATGGGTGGCGGACATTTCCTATGTTGGTAACCAGGGCCGGCACATTCCCGCGTATTACAACATCAATGCGGGCGTGGTGGCGGGCGCAGGCAAAAACGGACAGCCGGAATATGCGACATTCGGGCGCACGGCGACGACCAACATCATGGCCTGGGGCACAAACAGCAACTACAACGGCCTGCAGGTAAAGGTGACACGGCGCTTCCAGAGAGGGCTGAGTTGGACGAGCGGGCTGGCCTTCCAGAAGGCGATGGGCTACGTGTCGTCGACTACCGGGCTTGCGGGATTCAATTTCTATCTCGATCCGCACCGTGATTATGCGCCGCTGAACTGGGACCGGCGCGTGACCTACAGCCAGAGCGTGATTTATGAGCTGCCATTCGGGAAGAACAAGCGATGGCTGCAGAACGGCGTGGCCGCGGCAGCGCTGGGCGTCTGGCAGGCGAGCGCGCTGTGGAGCGCCGATACGGGTATGCCGCTCTTCCTGACGGCAAGCGCGAACAGCCTGAATGCGCCGGGCAACACTCAGGTGCCGAACCAAGTGGCCCGGTTCCACAAGCTAGGTTCGATCGGGCCGGCATCGCACTGGTTTGACCCAAGCGCGTTTGTGCAGCCGACGACCGCGGCCTACGGTAATACGCCGAAGAATGGATTTTACGGGCCGGGGCTTGCGACCTTCGATGCATCGCTGCTCCGCACGATTACGCTGCACGAGCAACTGGCCCTGAAGCTGCGTGCGGAGGCCTTCAATGCTTTGAACCATCCTTACTTTGCGAACCCGGGTGTGAGCCTGACGAGCACGAACTTTGGTCAGGTAACGGGGACTGCTTCGGGATATGCGCCGCGCGCATTGCAATTTGCGGCTACGCTGGAGTTCTAGGCCAGGGATGAGGGAAGAGGGAACAGGGATCCGCATCAATGATGACACAGGCGAATTGCAGTTTCTTCGCTTCGCTCAGAACGACGCGGCAGTGGAAACTGTGGCTGGCTTGATGACTCGCTCGGAGGTGTAGGATGGGCGCGTTGGGAATCGTTTGCCTGAAGATCTTTGATGTGAGTAGCTGGAGGGCCGGATGGAGGTAACGCGACGGCGGTTGCTGGCGGGGCTGGCGACGGCGGGCGCGGCGAGTATGTGCTCGCCGCTGTTGCAGAAAGCGGGAGCCGCGCTGGCGGGTCCGGCGCGACTGTATTCGCCGATGGATTTGTCGCTGTTTGATACGCCGGTAGATCGCGGCGAGTGGCTGCTACGCGTGGGATACGCCTCGATTACCTGGGATGGACGCGATGGCGAGGCCATCCAGCAGATCGCGGCAGTGGGATATCCGGGGATCCAATTGCGCGCGAACGTGCTGAAGGAGCATCCCGACCCGAAGACGCTGGAGGCGGCGCTGAGTCAACACAAGCTGGTGTTTGTGGCGCTGTCGAGCGGCGGCACGCAGCTTGATCCGGCGAAAGAGAAAGAAATGCTGGAGGAGCACACTGCGCACGCGAAGTATCTGCACGCGGCCGGCGGGAAGTATCTGCAAGTGATCGGCGCGGGGAATCCGAAGGGTGCGCCGGCGAAGTGGACCGCGGCGGATTACAAGCGGCAGGGCTATCTGCTGACGGAAGTCGGCAAGCGCGCCGCGGAGTTCGGCATCCAGACGGGATTTCACAATCATATGGACACGATCGGGCAGGCGCCGGAGGCGACGGACGCGATCATGGATGCAGCCGATCCAAAGTACGTGAAGCTGGAACTTGACGTGGCGCATTATCTCCAGGGCGGCGGCGATCCGGCGGCGGCGGTGCGGAAGTATGGACGGCAACTGCTGTTTATGCACCTCAAGGACACCAAGCCTTCGTCAAGTGCGCGCGGCGGTTACCAGTTTGCGGAGCTGGGGCAGGGGCGGGTGGACTTCAAGGCGCTCCTGGCGGCGCTGAAGGAGACGCACTTCCGCGGGTGGGGGATTGTGGAGCTGGATGGCGAACGACCGGGATCGACGCGGACACCGGAGGAGAGCGCACGGATGAGCAAGCAATATCTGGAGTCGCTGGGAGTGCGGGTATGAGCGCGTGTCCGTTCCGGCTGGCGGTGATCAACGACGAGATCACGCAGGATTTTGAGAAGGCGTGCTCGATTGCGGCGAAGGACTTCGGGCTGAGCTGGATCGAGCTGCGCGGGATGTGGAACAAGAACATCACTGAACTGAATGCGAAGGAAGTCGACGACGCGCGGAAGATCCTAGAGAAGCACCGGCTGCGCGTGACCGACATCGCGAGTCCGCTGTTCAAAACGGACTGGCCGGGAGCGCCACTGTCAAAGCTGAGCGAGAAGCGCGACCAGTTTCACGCAGACTTCGACATGAGCGCGCAGGACAAGCTGCTGGAGCGCTGCATCCATCTGGCGAAAGCGTTCCAGACGGACCGCATCCGGTGCTTTGACTTCTGGCGGCTGGACGACCAGAAGCCATATCGTGCGGCGATGGACAAGAAGCTGCGCGAAGCTGCGGCGCGTTGCGAGAAGGACGGGCTGATTCTTCTGCTGGAAAATGAAATGAGCTGCAACACGGCTACCGGCGCAGAGTCGAAAAGGACACTTGCTGCGGTTACGAATAAGAATTTCATGCTGAACTGGGACCCGGGCAATGCCGCGGCGGCGGGGGAGTATCCGTACAGCAAGGGATTTGATCTGCTACCGAAGTCGCGCATTGGGCACTGCCACGCAAAGGATGTGGTGGAGAAGAGCGGCGGCAAGCACGAGTGGGCGCCGGTGAATGATCCCAAAGGCGTATGTGACTGGCCGGGACAGATTCGGGCTTTTCTGAAGATGAAGTATCACTACGCGATCAGCTTGGAGACGCACTGGCGCGGCGCGGGGACGCCGGAGGCTTCGACGCGCGTGAGCATGGCGGGTTTGAAGAAGGTGCTTGCGGGGGCGGGTGTGCAGTGCTGACGGACT
>DASVAI010000194.1:0-27705 GCA_036376445.1 Acidobacteriaceae bacterium | reverse complement strand
GCCGCGACCTTGAGCGAGCCACGCAGCTTGTTGACGACGAGGGTGGCGAGTGCGTCGCCGTCCACGTCTTCCGCGATTATGACGAGGGGCTTGCCGGTCTGCACGGTCTGCTCGAGCAGGGGCAGCAGGTCCTTCATGGTGGAGATCTTCTTCTCGTGAATGAGGATGTAGGCATCTTCGACCGATGCTTCCATGCGGTCCGGATCGGTGACGAAGTAGGGCGAGAGGTAGCCGCGGTCGAACTGCATGCCCTCGACCACTTCGAGCTGGGTTTCGAGTGTCTTGGACTCTTCCACGGTGATGACGCCATCCTTACCAACCTTCTTCATGGCCTCGGCGATGATGGTGCCGATGGTGGAGTCGGAGTTGGCGGAGATGGTGCCGACCTGAGCGATCATGTCGCCGGAGACGGGCTTGGAGAACTTGCTCAGCGCGCCGCCCTGGACGTTGCCGTTCTCATCGCGCTTGCCGACGATGGCTTCAACAGCCTTGTCGATGCCGCGCTTGAGGGCCATGGGGTTGGCGCCAGCGGCGACGGTCTTGACGCCTTCGCGGTAGATAGCCTGTGCGAGCACGGTTGCGGTGGTGGTGCCGTCACCGGCGACGTCGGAGGTCTTGGAGGCGACCTCGCGAACCATCTGGGCTCCCATGTTCTCGAGCGCGTCCTTGAGCTCGATCTCCTTGGCGACGGTGACGCCGTCCTTGGTGATGGTGGGCGAGCCGAACTTCTTCTCGATGACGACGTTGCGGCCCTTAGGGCCGAGGGTGACCTTGACTGCGTCGGCCAGAGTGTTGACGCCGCGCAGGATGGCCTGACGCGAGTCTTCGCCGTGCAGAATCTGCTTTGCCATTTCTTTCTCCTTAAATCTTCTCCGCGGTTTCGGCGGAGTGACTAATCAAACTTGCGAACACCCCCACCCTAGCGTTCGGCTAGAGTAGGGCACCCGGATCCGTGTGAGCACCCGGATTGTGCGGGTGGTGGTTACTTGGACTTGAGGATGCCGAGGACTTCGTCTTCCTTCATGATGAGGAAGTCTTCGCCGTCGATTTTGATTTCAGTGCCGCCCCATTTGCCGAAGAGGATGCGATCGCCGGCTTTGACATCGAGGGGGAAGACCTTGCCTTCGTCATTGGACTTGCCCTTGCCGACGGCGAGGACTTCGCCTTCCTGGGGCTTTTCCTTGGCGGTGTCGGGGATGATGATGCCGCCGCGGATGGATTCGCCTTCTTCGATACGGCGGACGAGGATGCGGTCATGCAGCGGGGTGAAGTTAGAGGTCGCTGCGGGTGCTGTTGCTGTTGGCATTGCTTCTCCTTGTAGATGTGCGGCGGGACGCCGCACGGGGTAAAGGTTCCAATGGGATGAAGGGACTGCCGACTTAGCAGTGTCATCCTTCAACTGCCAAGGTAGGGGACCGGGGATGTGGATGTCAAGGGGCGGTCCGAAAAATATGAGTGTATTGCGCTCAGATAAATTCATCGGACCGTCGTGATCGGCAACGGGTTGCATTGGCGGGGCTAGAATGATTCTTGCCTGGCTGTCAGGCAGGTTGGGAGGGGCTGTATGCCGTGGTTTCAGGTAGAAGGTAAGTCATTGACGGAGCAGGAGATTCGTGGTGCCGCGGAGCGGCTGCTGGATGAGGCGCGGAAGCGGATCAAGAAGGATTTGAAGCGCGTGCTGCTGCTGCCGCCCGACCTGACGCGGGCCCACTCTGGCGCGGGGCGGATCACGGAGATGCTTTGGGAAGGGTTGAAGGGATTCAAGGTTGAGGTGATCCCGACGCTGGGGCAGCATCGGCCGCACACGGAAGAGGAGAACCGCTGGATGTTCGGGAAGATCCCGAACCGGAGCATCCATGCGCATAACTGGCGCGCCGGGTGCACGCGCGTGGGGACGATTCCGCGGGAGATGGTGGCGGAGACGACGGGTGGGGCGGCGGACTGGGCGATTCCGATCGATCTGAACACCAAGCTGATGACGGAGCCGTGGGACCTGGTGATCAACGTCGGGCATGTCGTGCCGCACGAGGTATTGGGATTCGCGAACCATAACAAGAACTACTTCATCGGGCTGGGCGGTAAGGAGACGATCTGCGCATCGCATATTGCGGCGGCGGTCTATGGGATTGAGAACAACCTAGGCTGCCTGGTCACGCCACTGCGCGCGTGCTTTAACTGGGCGGAGGACAAGTATCTCGGCCGTTTGCCGGATGTGTACCTGCAGATCGTGATGCGGCGCGAGGAGAACGAGAAGCTCGTCACAAGTGGTATCTATGTCGGTGACGATTGGGAGACGTACCTGACGGCGGCGCGCGCGAGCCGCGAGCAAAACATCACGACCTTTGATAATCCAGTCAAAAAGATTGTGGCCGTGATGCAGGCGGATGAGTTCCGCAGCACATGGGTGGCGAACAAGGCGGTGTATCGGACGCGCATGGCGATGGCGGATGGCGGCGAACTATTGGTGATTGCGCCGGGCCTGGAGCGTTTTGGCGAGCAGCCGGAGGTGGATGCGCTGATCCGGAAATATGGCTACACAGGGACGCCGCGCATTTTGAATCTGTATAGAACGGAGCGCGATCTGCAGGAGATTGGGCATGGCACGGCGCATCTGATTCATGGCTCGAGCGAGGGGCGCTTCACTATTCGCTATGCGCCGGGGCATTTGACGCAGAAAGAGATAGAAGGCGTGGGTTACGAATATGCCGACCTGCGCGACGTGCAGCAGAGATATGCGCCGGAGCGGATGAGGGAAGGCTGGAACACGATGCCGGATGGCGAAGAGGTCTTCTATATCAGCACGCCTTCCGCGGGGTTGTGGTCTACGAAGGCGAAGCTGGATCGCTCTGCGCGGCGGGAGTTGGCCGTTCATGCAAAGGCGCCTGCGGCGCGGGAGGTTGGGTTTGCTCCCGGTGGTCGGTCACATTGAGCGCTGTGGGTTACGAAAGCAAGTGATTGTTTGAGCGGCGCTTTGCGCCGATATCGAACGTTAGATACAGCAGGTCCTTCGCTCCTTCGGCAATGACATAGAAAGTTTGCGCTAGACTCGCTCCATGATTCGCCAGATTGCGCCGCTATTCTTCACTACTGATATTCCGGCCACACTGGCCTATTACAAGGACAAGCTTGGATTTGCGTGTCTGGGAACGTGGCAGGATCCGCCGGTCTACGCTATCGTGGCGCGCGATCAGCGGCCGATTCACTTCCGGTGCGCTGCGCCGCCGACGGCGAATCCCGACAAGTTTGAGGACGAGCTACTCGACGCATATCTCTTTGTCGAGGATGCGGATGCGCTCTATGCTGAGTACGCGGCCAGAGGCGTGGAGTTCACCCGGGGCCTGGCCAACATGCCATGGGGCTCGCGGGAGTTTGTCGTCAAGGATTGTGACGGTCGTCTGCTGGCCTTCGGATCAAATTTGTAGCCTGTTTCCAGCGTGAACAAATCGAACACCGACGGCGACAGCCTGCCTTTCTTTGAGGTCGACTGCTGTGGCTTGATGCGAAGACTTATTTCTGGTTCTGCATGAATTTGTGTATCAGCTCGGCGATCTCGTCTGCTTTTGTATCGAGGGCGAAGTGGCCTGCGTCGAGTACATGCACCTCAGCGCTCGGCACGTCTTTGCGGTAACGCTCCGGCTCTCCTGGGTCGAAGGAGAGATCATGCTTACCCCAGATGACGAGGAGCCGCGGCTGTGTCTTTTGCATCCATGCCTGCCACTTCGGATAAGCCTCTACGTTCGTGCGGTAGTCGTAGAAGAGATCGCTTTGGATCTGCGACTGGCCGGGGGCGTTCAGAAAGTAGAATTCATCGGTCCAGAGATCGGGATTGTAGAGTTCGACATGAGGATCGTCGCCGACATGACGTGTCTTCGTTGCCTGCAGCGAAAGAAGGTTGGCGCGAAGCGCATCATCATGGGAAGCTCGGTCAGCCCAAAAGGCGCGCCGGGTTACCCAGTTGGCACCGAGCCCCTCGTTGTGCGAAACAGCGTCCTGCACAATCAATGCGTTGACCCGTTCAGGATGCGCTAATGCCATGCGAAAGCCAATCGGTCCGCCGTAGTCCTGCATATAGGGCGTGTACCTTGTGAGGCCAAGACTTTCCGCGAAATGGGTCATCGCCGAAGCCAGGTTGTCGAAGGTGTAGGAATACTGCTTCGGGTCAGGCCAATCGCTGTGGCCGAAGCCGGGATAATCCGGAGCGACCAAATGATATTGGCCAGAGAGGCGAGCGAAAAGCGGATCGAACATGCGCGACGACGAGGGCAAGCCATGCAGCAGAAGAATAGTCGGTGCATCCTTCGCCCCTGCCTCGCGATAGAAGATATTCAATCCATCGACCTTCACATTCCGGTATGAAACAGGTTGCACTGTCATGGGAGAGTCCTTTCGCTGTGCCCCGAGGAAGACTGGCAATGCGGCAAAGAGCAGAGATTGCATGATGTAACGTATTAATTTGTCGCGGAGCATCCTTTGAGGCCTCCAACTTTCATGCACGGAGAAACCTTTATTCCACCTGCAAATGTCGAAGATAGGGAACGCTGGCTTTCATCAGCGGCAGGTCCATTTCGACGAAGTAGTTCTGGATGCCGCCGGTCTTTGCGGCGGTGAAGATTTTGTTCCAGTCCAAAGTACCCTGGCCTACGGGAACGATCTTGCGCGTCTTTGCCGACCAGCCCTGCACGTGCATGGAAATAAATCGGCCGGGATATTTTGTGAAGTATTCCGCCGCATCGTAGCCATCGCTGATGGTGGAGACCTGGAACTGGAATTTAACGGACTTTGGATCGAGTAGCTGAAAGAGGAGGTCGTAAGTGCGCTTGCCGTCTACCTTGGTGAGTTCGAAGTCCTCGTTGTGGAGGCCCTGCACGATACCGGCGGATGCCGCGCGCTCGCCCATCTTGTTGTATTCGTCGGCGACGCGCTTCACGTCCTCCAGCGTGGGTTGTTTGGGGCCGTCAAGACTTGGAACCACCATTTGCTTTACGCCCAGGTCCTTTGCCCACGCGATACGATCGTCCTGATTTTTTCTGAGCTCGTCGATGGAGAAGTGACTACTCGTGCAGGTGAGCCCTTCGTCCTGGATGATGCGCCGGAGCTCCGAACCTTTGAATTTGGCCAGGCCGGCGAACCCGGAATCGGCGTAGCCCACGGGCGAGCAGAGCTCTATAGTCTGGAATCCGGCTGCGCGGAGTTGCTTGAGTGCGCCGCGAAAGTCTTTGGCGATCATCTCGCGGACAGGCCAGGTCTCACAGCCGATGGGCATGCCGAGCGGGTCGGCGAAAAGTGTGCGCACATTCGCCGAGAGCAGGGCAGTGATGACGGCGCTGGATGAAGTGGTGCGGATGAATTTCCTTCTTGATATTGGGGGCATGCTCGTCTCCTCGCGCAAGATGGGATTCAATCTTAGCAATCGAAGAGCTAGAATCCTCAACCGCACGGGTTTCGAATTGAAATGGTGCAGGAGCAGGAGCCGTGACCACGACCGAACTCGAGGCTTACCCGGAAACCGACGGAGCACCTATCCGGATGTTTGCCGTCAACGACCGGCTGAATCAGATGCTGATCGAACATCTCGACGTTGCTGTCTGGAGCATGAAACCGCCGGGCGGTGTGCGCACGATTGCTGCGATCTTCACACACATGCACAATGTGCGGACGAAGTGGGTGAGACTTACGGCTCCGCACCTGAAGATCCCACGGCAACTGAAGCGGACAGACTGCACGCCGCAGCAGGCGCGCGCGGGGCTGGCGGAGAGCGCTGCTGGTTGTGTGGAGATGCTGGCCGAGGCATTCGGCGGTCGCGTCCAGACCTTTCGCAGAGATGGCTGGGCTTCAACCTGGCCGGTTGGAGTGGAGATGCTGTGCTACATGCTGGCCCACGAAGCGCATCATCGCGGGCAGGTGTGCATGTTGACGCATCAACTTGGATATCCGCTGCCGGCCAAGATCAGCAGCGGGTTATGGAATTGGGAAAAGCTGTGGAAGGAGCGCGCTTTGGCGGACAGGACGGGCCGCGCTTCGCAAGAACTGGTAAAGAGAGGCCGAAGCCGGAGTACGCGTCGCATCCCGCTTGTGGAGTAACGACGGAAGTTCGGAACAAGGGGTGAATGCTGAACGTACTCGCTGTCACGCGAGCGCATCCGCGTGACAGCGGCTGGGAAGTGAGGGTTCGGAAGGACTGCATTGCGTTCGGGAGGCAAAGATGAATCGCGAATTTGCTCTGAAGGTTATGTTGACTGCCGTTGGATTGCTTTTTGTCGCTTTGGCTTACCCCATGGTGATGATGATGCGGCAGGACCCTGCGCTTTCCATGATGCTCAGCCTGTACGTCACGCTCGGCGTTTTCCTGCTGCTGGCGGTCCGTAACCCGCCGGCGAATCGCAGCCTGATCGCCTTTACAGCATGGTCGAGCTTCGCGCATGCGGCCGTTATGGGCATCCAGGCTTGGCGGAACATGATTGCTCGCGGGGAACTGATTGGCGTGATCGTTCTCGTCATTATCGGTGGCGGACTGCTCGCCCTTGCGCCGGCGAAATCCGCCTGGCGCACAGCTATTTATCAACCTGACTGAAAAATTACACGAGGGGCGAAGCCACGTTCGCAGCGGGCGCCGTCTTATATCTATGCGTGTTTCGGGGCGAATCGCGAGACCGGGTAGACCGGCGTCACTATGGCGGACCGCGGTGGGATGGGCGCTGGTCTGCGCGGGGATTCTCGGCATCATTCTGCCGGTGATTCCGGGCGTGCCATTGCTCATTGGCGGACTGGTGGTTCTTTCGGCGCGGTATCGGTGGGCGGCTGTAGGCGTGCGCTGGCTGAAGCGGAAGGTGCGGCAGGCGTCCAGGCGGAAAGAGCAGAAGGAGACGATCGGAGCCTAGCGGTGAGCGTGTCGCTGGCGATCGACGATCGTCGTCCGCGGGCACTGGAAAGAGGGAACGGGAGTTATTTAGAATGCATGGCATGCCGTTCCGTTCCTTCTTCCGTTCGATCGCGTTGTTGCTGGTGGTGACCTCGACCCTCTTCTCTTTTGCGCAGCGTGACAAACGCGGGCGCAAGTACAAGGCGCCGCCGGCGACCATGAAGATCGACATCCTGGTGGTGCGCGCATCGAGCGGCAAGGCGATTCCGAACGCCGCGGTGATTTTTCATCCGGTGAACGAAAAGGGAAAGGAAGAGGGCGCGATGGAGATGAAGACCGACCTGGATGGCAAGGCGGTACTGGATGTGATCCCGGTGGGCTCCACGGTGCGGCTGCAGATCATTGCGAACGGTTTCCAGACCTTCGGCAATGATTACATCGCGAACGCAGACGCGAAGCAGATCACGATCCACATGCGCAAGCCGAAAGAGCAGTATTCGATCTATAAGGGAAACGCGACCGGCGACCAGAGCGGCCAGGCCAAGGAGACGACGGTTAAGCCGGATTCGGGTGAGAAGCCTGACTAGCTGAGCAAGTCAGCTAGAAACCGGTTGGCTAAGAAGCGATCGAAGGGCCCGTGGCCCCGAGCGAGCCGGCATGTGAGCGGGTCGGCCATGCTGGTCTCTTTACGGCGAATTGTCCGGAGGCGGTGCTTGGGTGCATCTTAGCTGTGGAGGAGTTTCGAACAGCGATGGCGCACTTAGGCGGAAGCACACTTACGTGGCTCGGCCACGCAACCATTCATATACAGACTGCGCGCGGGACATCCATCCTGGTGGATCCGTGGTTCGAAGGTAATCCCAAATCGCCGAAAGGCTATCAGTTACCGGAGAAGATTGATCTTCTGCTGCTGACACACGGGCACGACGATCATTTTCACGATGCGATGAAGGTGGCGAAGAAGACAAAGGCCCAGGTGATAGGGATTTACGAACTGACAAGCTGGATGCAGGGACATGGCATCGAACGGCTGAGCCCGATGAATTATGGCGGCAATCTTCAGGCAGGGGACGTGCGCATTTCCATGGTGGAGGCGCGGCACTCGTCAAGCATTGTGGAAGGCGGAAAGACCTACTATGCCGGCAATCCATGCGGATATGTACTGGCGGCTGAAGGCTCGCCGGCGATTTATCTTGCGGGCGACACATCGCTCTTCGGAGATATGAAGCTATTTAAGGACCTGTACGCACCGGAGATAGCGGTGCTGCCCATTGGTGATAATTTCACCATGGGCCCGAAACATGCAGCGCTCGCGGCGGGATATTTGGGGGTGAAGACGGTGATCCCGGTGCATTACGGGACATTTCCCGCGCTAACGGGAACTCCCGACGAGCTGAAAACGCATCTGGAGGGAAGTGGAATTGCAGTTGTAGCGCCAAATCCCGGCGAGAGCGTCAAATAAAGAGCCTGCGTGGATTGAAAAAGGGACAGCCATTGGCTGTCCCTTTTTCTGCACCTTTGAGCCGAATTTCTATGTGCTATGGAGCCCCGCTTCGATTCTCTTCCCAGCCTGCAGGAGAGCGTGCTCGAACGAGAGAAGCAACCAGCTTCAGGATGCTTTTCCGGAAGTCTTCTTGCGCTCTGCCCAGCGTTTCCGCATCGCCTCAGCAATGCGCTTGCGTCCCTCGGCAGACAGCTTTCTCTTCTTGCGGCCCGGTTTTGCTGCGCTTGCCGTCTTGGTTGCCTTCTTCGCGGTTGTGGAGCCCTTTGGACGTCCACGGCGAGGCTGATCACCAGCAAGCAGGTTGCGCGCCTGCTGCAGGCGGGTTATTTCCTGGTCGATACCGGCCAGTATTTCCTCTACTTTCACGTACCCTCCATTTGGCGACGCATAGAGATGCGAAGCGTGTTCCATTATGAAGGAACGGCAGCTAATTCGTAAAGAAATTGCGGCTTAAATAAACTTAATACTTCCTACCGCCTGGAACTCGCGGGAAAAATCAGAAGGAAATATCGGTTTTATCGGCGTTGGGCTTGGGCGCGAGAATGTTGTAGTCATTTGCGCCATCGCGCGTGCTGTCTGGCTTCCCGAACGAGCGAGTGGGTGAGGTTCCCTTCGTAGTGCTGCGCTTCAGTCCCTTGAGGGTTTCCTGCTTATCTCGCGCATATTCGGACGCCAGTCGCGTGAGGGCATAAGTCACGATATCGGTGTGATGGAGCGATGCCAGGTCCGGATCACGGCGGAAATTCAGCCACAAACGATGGACAAGCTGCACGTCATCGGGTTGCAGATGCGGGGCGTGCGGTCCGATGTGATAGGCCTGCGCGCTGCCATCTTCCATGACGACGTTGAAGGTGAACTGCCGCTTGGGTTCGGGAAGAGCTTCCCACGCCTGGCCGACATAGTAAGCCTGTTCCTGGGGCGTCATTTTGGAGGAAATGCCGGAGACGACGGAGGCGGCTTCGAGTGAGTTAGCTGTCTGCACGAGCGCGGCGAAGATATCGCCGGCCGGCACGACAAGGAGATTGATGTGCTTGCCGAAGCTTTCGGCGACCGAGACTGCCTTGGTGAAGAGCATCTGCTCGTGCTCGGAGAAAGATTGCTCGGAGGCGTCGAGTAACTCCGGGCCACCGGCGCCGACCATGCGGGCAGTGAGCACGACGACATCCTGCTCATCGGTATCGGTGCGGGAGAGTGCCCACTTCAGCGCAAAGGGATTGGACGCATCGCGCATGGTGACCATCAGGCAGCCGGGGCGTATCTGCAGGACTTCGCGGCCAATGGTGTCTTCGTGCTCGAGCTGGAAGTGCTCGCGCATCTGTCGATCGGTGAGGGCGTGACGCCGCCGGTTCGTGCGCTCGGAGATAGTGAAGATGATGAAGAAGGTGGCGGTAAAGGCAACGCCGCTGATGGTGGCAACCGATTTGGTGAAGAGGTTCACGACCGCCGTGCTGAAGAGCACCATGAAGACGCAGATAAGTCCGATTGGTATTTCGGTCTTGCCGATGCGGATATTCGGGCGGACTTTCCAGCCACGTTCGCCTTTGTACTTCCAGCGCAGGACGAGCATGGATAGCGCGTTGAAGGTGAAGCTCCAGATCACGCCAAAGGCATAGGCCTCGCCGAGCATGATGACATTGCCGCGGGTCACGATGATGGTGAAGAGCTGGAGGATGGCGACCAGATTGATGATGCGGTAACTGGTGCCGAAGCGGCGGTTGGGCTTGCGGAACCAGTCGGTGAGGACTCCGTCTTCCGCGATGCGCATGAGCACACCGGTGGAGCCAATGATAGAGGTGTTGACCGCGCCGGAGAGGATGAGGAAGCCGACAACCACGACGAAGACCCGGAAGACGATGCGCAGGACCTGTGGGCCAACCATGTACATGGCGAGGCCGGCGATCAGGTTGTCCCTGTAGACGGGGATGCGCACGGAATCGGGGATGATCATGCCGGCGAGCAGCGTAGAAAGGCCCGTGAAGAGCAGGCTGAAGATCGCGATGACGATCGCGGCGCGCTGCAGGTTTTTGAGCTTGGGATGCTCGATCTCGCGGTTGACCTGCGCGAGGGTTTCTTCGCCGCTCATCGCCAGTACAGAGTGGCCGAAGGCGACCAAAATGCCGAAGAGCCCAAGCATTTTCGCATATTCGGAGGGATGCCCGATGTGCTGCAGGAAGCCGAGGGCGTCGGGGCTGAAAGTGAGGGTGGAGGGGCGCGGGAAGGGAGGAAGATGGGCGCCCTTGTGGACGACGGTGTAGAAGCCCCAGATGAGAATGATCACCACCATGACGGTAGCGATCTTCATCACCTGAAGAGCCTTGTCGCTGGACTCTTCCAGGCCCTTTACGTTTTGCCACCAGTAGTAAATGGTGACGGCAATCGCGAAGGCGGCGGAGGTGGCGTTGACGGGCAACTGCATGCCGTGCTGATGCGCGTCCAGCAACACGCCGGGCACCCAGCCATGCTGTGCGCCTACGGTGATGAGCTGGTTGAGCAGGCCGGTGATGTACTGGCCAGCCGACACACCGGAGATCGGTCCGGTGAGGATGTAGTCGAACATCAGGGCGGAGACGCTGATCTTGGCGAAGGTGCTGCCGAGCGCCTCCTTGACATTGCGATAGACGCCGCCGCGCGTGAACATGGAACAGCTTTCGACGTAGACCGCGCGCACGGCACGCGAGAAGAGAACGACGCCGATGATGAACCAGGGAGCGGACTTGCCGATGAGCTGCTCGGAAATGCCGCCGGCATAAAAGGCGGAGGAACCGAGGTCGTTGAGAACGATGGCGGCCGCACGCCAGAAGGAGATGAACGACAGCATGACCGAGGAGGCAACGACGAGGCGTACGCGACCAGAGGGTGCTGCGACTGTTTTCTCGTAAGCCATTCGGTTCTGCCGTTCGCGAAGCGCCTGCGTAGATGCGCTACTGCCCGCCCGGCGTACTCGGCTGAGTGTAGAGCGGATGGGGGTGAGCGTCAACGCGGGGCACAGACGGGATGGTCAGGCGAGAGTACCCGGTCACGGAAAGGCAGGTGTACTTCTGTGCTTTGTGCGACATGGCTTATGCTTCCGGCGTCTGTTGCGCAGGGTGAGCATGTTGTTTCCTGGTGAAGAGTACGCGGGCGTCTTCGGTGGTGGCGATAGCAACTACGATGGCGGAGCCTGCGATGCCCACGAAGAACATCACTTCCATCAGAAGCTTGCCGATCAAAACGGCGGTCATACGAAAGAGTGTAACGCGTCCTTCGGCATGGCGAGCGGTGAGCGGATGGTAGACTCCGACTCGCGTGACTTCTCTATGCGGATAGCAACCAGCCAGATGCGCCTGGGGATGGCGGTGCTCTCGGCTGTGCTGCTGAACCTTTGTTTTCCGCTGGCCGGGCCGTTGCCGGTGTGGCGAACGGTATTTGCGTGGCTCGGCGCGGTGCCGCTGCTACTTGCCCTAGTGGTAAGCGAGCCGGGCCCTCGGCCGCTATGGCGCGGGTTCTTTACCGGCTGGGTCTTCGGCGTCCTCTGGTACACGATCAACTGCTACTGGATCTACCAGACGATGTATCTCTATGGCGGGCTGCCGAAGCTTGTGTCGATCGGCATCCTGCTGCTGTTCAGCCTGATTATGGGTCTTTATTACGGGCTGTTCGGGTGGCTGATTGCGTTTGTACGTCATGCGACAGGGGGCGTGCGCGGCGCTTTATTTCTCGCGCCATTTTTGTGGACTGCCATCGATCTGTTGGGAGCGCACTTGATCAAGGTGCCGTGGGATCAGCTTGGGTACTCGCAGGTCGATAATGCGCTGCTGACGATGATGGCTCCGTGGACGGGCACTTATGGCGTGACATTTGTCCTGCTGGCGGTGAACACGCTGCTCGCGGCAGGCATTGCGCTTCGTCAAAGGTGGCTGCGTGCGGCGGGCGCGGTCGCGACGATTGTGCTGGAACTGGGATTACTGTGGCATCCCGCGGCGGCAGCTACATCAGCAACCGCTGTGCTGCTGCAGGAGAACCTGAACGTGCAGCAGGACAACACCTGGCTGGGCAATGCATGGGATCCGAAGACGGGAAAGTATGTCGACGAATGGGAATTAATGACTGACCGCTATGTGCAGTGGAGCGATCGTAACTGCACGCCGTACATTGCGGGAATCCCGGAGACCGGTGCGCCGATGATCGCGCCGAAATGTGACGGCGCGAAGGCGAGCCTGATTGTGTGGCCGGAGGCGCCATCGGCACTGACGGAGGGTGATCCGCGCTTTCGCGCGCTGATGCAGCGCCTGACGACCGCGACGGGCGCAGAGGCGATTGTGGGCAATGCGGCGGCGGATGTTCGCGGCACGCATGTGGACTTATATAACGCGGCGAGCGTGTTTGCGCCGGACGGCGCCCTGCTTGGGCGCTACGCGAAGATCCACCTGGTGCCGTGGGGGGAATATATTCCGTTTGCGAATTTTTTCAGCTTTGCGCACGGACTTACAAAAAATGCCGGGAAATTCACCCATGGGTGGAATCGCAGCGTCTTCCGGCTGAATGGGCACCACTACGGAATTTTTATCTGTTACGAATCGATCTTTGCCGATGAGGTACGGCAGTTTGTGGTGAACGGGGCCGAGGTGCTGGTGAATATCTCGGACGATGGATGGTATGGGGATACCAGCGCGCCATGGCAGCACCTGAATATGGCGCGGATGCGCGCAGTGGAGAACCGGCGCTGGCTCTTGCGGGATACCAATACTGGCGTGACGGCGGCGATCGATCCTTATGGAAGGATCACGCAGAGCGCGCCGCGGCATGAGTTCACGTCACTGGCGGTGCGGTATGGGTTCAATGATCAGATGACCTTCTACACACGCTTCGGGGATGTCTTTGCGCTGGTGTGTGGGATACTGTCGATAGCGGTACTTGCGCGCGCGGTGCGGTTAACGATCGATCGGCGTCGAGTGCTTCCTAACTAAGTCACGAAGTCAGGTCAGGCCCAAATCTTATGTTGAACGATCTGGAATTTGCCTACGCTCCCGTGCGCGATCGCGTGCGCGACCTGCGGGAGTATCTTTGACGCGGCACGGTTGCGCGCGGACCTCAAGAAAGTAGAAGAGAAGCTGGCCGACCCCGAGATATGGGGCAAGCCGGCGGAGTCGCAGGTGCTGATGCGCGATCGCAAGCGCCTCGAGGAGCAGCTTGCGTTTGATGCGGAGCTCGAGCGCCGCATCGGTGACGTGGAAGCTTACTTCGAGCTGGCGCGTGAGGGCGAGGCGGTCGAGCCGGAGCTGGAGCGCGAGATTGCGTCGCTGGGCACGTATGCAGAAGATCTGGAAACGCGCACGATGCTTTCCGGCGAGACCGACCGGCTGAACGCGATCGTGACGGTGCATCCCGGCGCCGGTGGCACTGAAAGCCAGGACTGGGCCGAGATGCTGATGCGTATGTATCTGCGCTGGGCGGAGCGGCAGGGCTTCAAGACGGAGATGAACGACTACCAGGATGGGGAAGAGGCGGGCATCAAGTCGGCGACCTTCACCATCACGGGCGAGTCGGCCTATGGCCTCTTGAGCGGCGAGACGGGCGTGCACCGGTTGGTGCGGATTTCGCCGTTCGATCAGGCGAAGCGGCGGCATACCTCGTTTGCCAGCGTGTTTGTATCGCCGGAGATCGATGACTCGATCGAGATCGACATCAAGCCGGACGAGATCCGGACGGACACCTATCGCAGCGGCGGCAAGGGCGGGCAGCACGTGAACACGACCGACTCGGCGGTGCGTATCACGCATCTGCCAACAAACATCGTGGTGCAGTGCCAAAACGAGCGCTCCCAGCACAAGAACCGCGAGAAGGCGATGAAGATGCTGCGCTCCCGGCTGTATGAGTACGAGCTCGAGAAGAAGAAGGAAGCGACGCGGAAGGTGGAAGACGCGAAGCTGGAGATCAACTTCGGCTCGCAGATTCGCAGCTATGTGCTGCAGCCGTATCGGATTGCCAAAGACCACCGGACGAAGGTGGAAGTAGGCGATGTAGACGGCGTGCTGGATGGGAACCTGGAGCCGTTTATCCGGGGTTATCTGCTGATGCGGCGGCAAGGTGGGGTGCCGGTGGCGGCTTCGGGAGAGGATCTGGATGTATAGAACCGCCGGTTGCGCTTCGCGCATCTTTGTTCGCCATCCTACTTTTTTCGCGTAGGATGGGTGCCCGATCGGGGCCGGCTTCGGTTTATATCCGATTCTCCCGGCGTTATAGGTGCATCGAAACAAAGAGCGCACCCCGTGGAGGATTGCCTGCCATGAATGAGCCGGAGACGATACGGTCGATCCTGGAGAACGCGAAGACGATTGCGGTGGTGGGGCTTTCGGACAGGCCGGGGCGGGCGAGCCTGGGGGTGTCGCGCTACATACAGCAGCAGGGTTACCGAATTGTGCCGGTGAACCCGATGGCGCGCAGCAAGACGATCCTGGGCGAGCAGGTATATCCATCGCTCGAGGAAGCCTGTGCGGCAGTGGGCAAGGTGGACGTGGTGGATGTTTTTCGCGCGCCCATGCATGTGCCGGAGATTGTGAAGGATGTGATCCGGCTGAAGATTCCCAACCTGTGGATGCAGGAAGGCGTCTGCCATGATGAGGCCGCCGGCTGGGCGGAGGCGGATGGCATCCATGTTGTGATGGACCACTGCATCCTGCGGGAGCACATGGCGTGGGCGCGCGAGGGCGGCCGGCGGGCTACGGCTTAGTCGAAGAGATTCGGTGGTCGCTTCGCTTCGCCTAAATTAATTGGTGGCAACTGCTCATCCCCCTTTCTTCACTCTGCTCAAGATCCGGATGGGGCACCCTTGGAGTTCTAAGCGTAACCAAAGGCGAATCTTCCAGTCCTACAATAGAGCTACGCCGCGTATGAGGAACACACGCCTGAGCGCACGATTATTCATGAGACGCCGCCGGGGGCCGTGGACTGGCAGCCCGCAGGCGCGCCTTCGCCTGGCGCTCATTCTTACCTTAATCCTGGCCGTGGTGGCGTTCTGCACGCGCGGCGATGCGCAGACGAGCGTTCAGGCCGCCCACGTGAAGGTGTCGCTGCTGACGGACCGCACGGCGGTGGCTCCTGACCCGACGCACAGAACGGTGGCCGCGCATGTGGGGCTGCTGTTCGATCTGCAGCCGGGCTGGCACGTGTACTGGACGAACGCGGGCGATTCGGGCGAGCCCCCGGCAGTGAAGTGGTCGCTGCCCGCAGGCGTGACCGTGGGGCCGCTGCAGTTTCCCGCGCCGAAGCGGCTGCCGCTTGGCCCGCTCATGGACTTCGGCTATGAGGACCAGGTGCTGTTTCCGGCGGAGCTGCACGTAGGGGCGAGCGCCGGCGCGCTGAGCAAAGTGCCGGTGGCCGGGGATGTGAGCTGGCTGGTGTGCCGGCAGGCGTGCATTCCGGGCAAGGCGCACCTGGCGGTGGAGCTGCCGGTGGGCGCGGGCGGTGCGAGCGCGGCTGCGCCACTGTTCGAGAAGACATTTGCCGCGATGCCGAAGGTGCTGCCGGCGAAGGCGAAGACGGTGTTTACGCGGACGCCCACCGGCTTTCAGCTTGCGGTGTTGACAGGCAAACGCGTCGAGGGCGCGGAGTTCTTTCCCGCGGACCAGAGCGTGATTGCCAATGCCGCGCCGCAGCCGGTAGTGCTGCGCAGGGATGGCGTGGTGATTGGGCTGCAGCAGAATGAGAACCTGCAGGCGACGCCGCGCGCACTGAGCGGCGTGGTGCTGCTGCCGGATGGGAATTCGTATTTTGTCCGGGCGGAACAGGGGACGATTCCGCCGCCGATCACCGCTTCTGCCGGTGCGGGGATGCTGCGCTATGTGCTGTTTGCGCTTGCGGGCGGCATTCTGCTGAACCTGATGCCGTGCGTCTTCCCGGTGCTGTTCATCAAGGCGCTGGCGCTGGTGCAGTCTTCGACTGCGGAGCGGCGCCATATGCGGGTGCAGGGGCTCATGTACACACTGGGCATCCTGGTGTCGTTCTGGATCGTGGTGGCTATTCTGCTCGGGCTGCGCGCGGGTGGACAGCAACTGGGCTGGGGCTTCCAGTTCCAGTCGCCGGTGTTTGTGGCGATGATCGCGCTGCTCTTGTTCTTCCTTGGGCTTTCGCTGGCGGGGATGTTCGAGATTGGGTTGAGCGTCACGAGCGCGGGCTCGTCGCTGGCAAACAAACACGGGCTGGCGGGAAGCTTCTTTACCGGCGTGCTGGCGATGGTGGTGGCCACGCCATGCGCTACGCCATTCCTGGGGGCAGCGATCGGGTTTGCGCTGGTGCAGCCTTCGCTGGTGGCATTCGTGGTGTTTACCGCGCTGGGCATCGGGCTGGCGCTGCCGTACCTGCTGCTCGCGTTTCAGCCGGCATGGACGCGTCTGCTGCCCAAACCGGGCGGGTGGATGGAATTGCTGAAACAGGCGACCGCGGTGCCGATCTTCGCGACGGTGATCTGGCTGGTGTGGATTTTCGCGCAGCTTGCCGGGGCGACAGCTTTGATTGGGCTGCTGACGGCGTTTCTGCTGCTGGGGATTGCGGGATGGGTGCTGGGGCGGTGGCCGGCGAAGCTGCCGGCGACGGCGACGGCGGTCGTGATCCTGGCGCTGGCGGTGGCGTCCACCATGTTTGGGGTGCGAACTTTCGCGGGCGCGGGATCGTCTGTCAGTGCAGCGGAGGCGGCGGGCGGCACCTTAGTGACGAGCGACCATACGCGCGCATGGCAGCCGTTTACGCCGGATGTCGTCGCGCAGTACCAGGCGCAGGGCAAGCCGGTGTTTGTGGACTTTACCGCGGACTGGTGCCTGAGCTGCCAAGTGAATGAGCGGCTGGTGCTGCAGCGGCCCGAGGTGCGGAGCAGGCTGGAGGATGGAAAGGTCGCGCTGGTCCGCGCGGACTGGACGCGGCATGATGAAGACATTGCGCGTGCGTTGGCTTCGCTGGGACGATCGAGCGTGCCGACGTATGCGCTGTATCCGGGAACGCCGGGTGCGCCTGCACGACTGCTGCCCGAGGTCCTTACGCCCAACACGGTGCTGGACGCGCTGAAGACGCTGCCAGATGCGGGAACGTCGCGGAGTGCGTCGGTTTCAAACCGATAGCCGGAGGTGAATGATGGCGAGTGAACAGCAGTATGTTCGTCGGCTCGGGGCCTGGCGTGCGGTGGTGTATACGGCGATCGCGCTGGCGGCAGTCATCCTGGTAGTGGCCGCGCATGCAGCTACCGTCGGGCAACAGGCGCCGACGTTTACAGGAACAGACTCGCAGGGACAGAAGATTTCGCTGGATCAGTATCGCGGCAAGTACGTGGTGCTGGAGTGGACCAACCGCGAGTGCCCCTACACGAAGAAGCAGTACGACAGCGGCAACATGCAGGCGCTGCAGAAGGAATGGACGGCGAAGGGCGTGGTGTGGCTGACGATCCTTTCGTCTGCAAAAGACGAGCAGGGCTACCTGGATGCCGCGCAGGAGAACGCGCAGATGGCGCGCGTGCATGCGCATCCGACAGCGGCGGTGCTGGACCCGAGCGGGACGATTGGGCGCGAGTACGGTGCGAAAACGACGCCCCATATGTTCATCATCGACCCGCAGGGCAAGTTGATCTATGACGGCGCAATCGACAATAAGCCGACGACCGATGTGGCGGACGTGAAGGGCGCGAAGAATTATGTAAGCGACGCGCTTACAGAAGCAATGGCGGGGCAGCCGGTGCAGGTGGCGTCGACGCGGCCGTATGGGTGTTCGGTCAAGTATGCAGAGTAAGTGCTTGCCGCACGGGCGAAAGCGCCTGCGGCGCGTTTTGTGGGGTTCGCTCCCTTTGGTCGCTCACTCTTGGAGCTGCGGTGATGCATGCGAACCGCAGGTCCTTCGCTTCCTACCCCAACCTGCGAAACCCGCGCAGGTTGGGGACCCCGGGTGTGCTCAGGATGACATAAGGCTCCGGTTTTGCCGGATTCGCGCCTTTGTGGTGTGGCTGCTGCTTCCGGCTCTGGCGGCCACCGCGCAGATCAGCAAGAAGCAGGAGAAGCTGAACGCGCAGCATGCCGACGCAATTGCGGCGGCGCGCACGGCGGCCGAGGCGTGGCTGAAGATTGAAGACGCCGAGACCTACGACAAGAGCTGGGCTGCGGCGTCGGATTACTTCCGCTCGCAGGTGCCGGAGCAGGGGTGGGTGAAGCGCATGGAGACGATGCGCAAGGCGATCGATCCGGTGCTGATGCGCGACCTGCAGGCGTCGGAATGGAATACTGAGATGCCGAATTTGCCGAAGGGCGAGTATGTCGCGTTCGTGTACCAGACCACATTTGCGAATGGGCATCCGCAGCTTGAGTCGCTGGTGATGGTGCATGAGGGCGGGGTTTGGAAGATGGTGGGATACGCGGTGCAGTGAGGACTGGCCGTCCGGGCAATCGCGCCTGCGGCGCGCGTGGCTGGCTCGCTCCCTTTGGTCGCTCACGTTCGGTTTGCTGACGAAGCTACCAAGCTGCGGACTATGAGTCGTGCAGAAGGCTAATCAAACCCCAGATAAGTAGTGACAGTCCGAACAGGATGGCTATAAGTCTCCCCAGTATGGAAGGTGGAGTTTTGTCTGCTTGCTCCTCCGTGGTCATTGGCATTTCAACGTCGTTCCGCAGATCGCGACCAATGAAACCGTTAATAACAACGGCCGCGCCTATGACAAGCAGTGTTGCCGGCAGCAGCCGAGAACTCACGGACAGATACAAGATAACAATGGCGGCATTCATTTACGTCTTATCTCTGTTTTCTTCGCGGATGCGCTCGATCTCTTCCATTCTTTGCTTCAGGAGCTTTTCGCGACCTTCATTGGTGGGGTGGTAGTAGCGGCGGTCGCGGAGGCTTTCGGGGAGGCAGTCCATGCCGGCTACTTTGCCTTCGATGTCGTGGGCGTACTGGTAGTCGCGGCCGTAGTTGAGCTGCTTCATCAGGCGTGTGGGCGCGTTGCGCAGATGGAGCGGGACGGGCTCGGCGCGGGTGGCTTCGATGTCCTGTTGAACGTCGCCCCATGCGGTGTAGATGGCGTTGGATTTGGGCGCGAGCGCGAGATAGGCGGCGGCCTGCGCGAGAGCTAGCTCGCCTTCGGGTGATCCGAGGAAGTCCATGGCATCGCGCGCGGAGAGCGTGAGGTTGAGCGCTTCGGGCGCGGCGAGGCCGATGTCTTCCGACGCCATGCGGACGAGGCGGCGCGCAATGTAGAGCGGATCTTCGCCGGCGGCGAGCATGCGGCCGAGCCAGTAGAGCGAGGCGTCGACGTCCGAGTTGCGGATGGATTTGTGCAGCGCAGAGATGAGGTCGTAGTGCTGGTCCCCGGACTTGTCGTAAAGCAGGACGCGCTTCTGCAGCGCTTCGGTGGCGAGTTCGCGGGCGATGCGGCGGTCGGGGAGCGTGGCGGCGAGGCGGCCGGCGATCTCGAGCGCGTTGTACGCTCCGCGGGCATCGCCGGATGCGTACGAGGCGATGAGCGCGAGTGCTTCATCATCGGCGGTGAGATTGTCCTTGGCGAGGCCGCGGTCGTCGGTGAGCGCACGATGAAGCAGCGTGATGAGCTCGTTTTCGGTGAGCGGCTGGAGGACGTAGACGCGGCAGCGGGAGAGCAGCGCGGCGATGATCTCGAATGACGGATTCTCGGTTGTGGCGCCGATGAGCCGGATGGTGCCGCGCTCGACGTAGGGAAGGAAGGCGTCCTGCTGGGCTTTGTTGAAGCGATGGATCTCGTCGACGAAGAGGATGGTGCGCGTGCCGTAGTGCGCGGCTTTTTCGGCGTCGACCATCACCTGTTTGATCTCTTTTATGCCGGAGAGGACGGCGGAGAACTCGATGAAGGTGGCATTGGTGTGCTCCGCGATAATTTTAGCGAGAGTGGTTTTGCCGACGCCGGGCGGTCCCCAGAAGATCATGGAGGCGGGATCGTCGGATTCGATCTGCATGCGGAGTGGCTTGCCGGGGCCGACCAGGTGCTGCTGGCCGAGGTATTCGTCGAGCGTGTGGGGGCGCATGCGCTCGGCCAGCGGCGCGGTGCGGCGGCTGGATGCGGAGGCGAGATCGGGCGTGCTGCCGAAGAGACTCATGGTGGTGTCGAACGCTGCATGCCACCCTTCCCTTCGCAGTCGCTCAGGCTCAGCGTGGGGCACCCTCGCTGGGTGTACTGCGGGCGAACTGCAGGTCCTTCGCTTCGCTCAGGATGACAGATCATTGCGAATGACGCAGGTTAATTCTGTTCATGATCGAACAGTCCGATCCTGGCGCTGGTGGGCGGCTTCGTAGAGGAGGAGGCTGCCGGCGACGGCGGCGTTCAGGCTTTCGACCTTCCCGGGCATCGGGATGGTGATGCGGTGCTGCGCGGCTGCGATGAGACGTTCACTGAGGCCGGCGCCTTCGTTGCCGATGAGCAGGGCGCAGGGACGGGCGAGGGGAGCGGCGTCGGCGGGAGTGCCTCCACGAACGACGGATGCTGCCGCGAGAACGTGATGTTTTGCAAGGAGCGTGAGGGCCTCCTCGTCCGTTGTGCCGATGGCCGGGATACGAAATGCGGAGCCCGCGGAGGCGCGGAGTGCTTTGGGGTTCCATGGACTGGCGGTGCCGGGCAGCAGGAGCGCGCCGGTGGCGTCGAAGGCCTCGGCGGAACGGAGCAGAGTACCGAGATTGCCGGGGTCCTGTAGGCCGGCGAGGACGAGGATGAGAGGGGTGCCGCGGAAGAGCGATTCGGCGGTGAAGGCCGGCGGGTGGATGAGGGCAGCGATGCCCTGAGGCTGCTCGGTGGCGACGGCGCTGGCGAAGATGTCCGGCGGGAGCAGGAGCTGTTCGGTGCCGGGGGGAAACTCGAGGCGCGCCGTGTAGTCCTGGCGGAGGAAGACCGAGGCAAAGCGCAGATGGCTACGCAGGGCTTCCTCGATGAGGTGCTCGCCTTCGATGGCGATGAGACCTTCCGGAGTACGCCCGGTCTGCGCAAGCGCGGCGCGGAGCTCCTTGACGCGAGAATTCTGTCGACTCTGAATAAGCCGAGGAGAAGGGGTGGCCATCGGGGCGATTTTACGCCGTACGGCCATCCTGTTTTTTGCGCGTGGCTCAGCGGATAGCTGCGATTCGGTTCATTGCGGCACCAAAGAACAGCCGCGACGATTGCCCGCCGCGGCTGTTTCAGGTGAGGGCTGGAGTTAGTTGCTGTCGAAGTTGAACAAGCTGAAGAGATCGTCGATCGCCGGGCTGTTGACTGGTGCATAGGGATTCCCCGGCGTGGTGATGGGGTTCGGGAAGTTATCGCGGCTGCGACGAGTCACAGTCGCCAGGCCCCAGTTCCGCTCAATTAATTTCAGAATCGAGACGTGATCCGAGTATTCATGTGCGATGCGACCGCCCTTGGAGTAACGAGAAACGACGATGAGCGGAATACGTGTGCCGTCGCCGAAGAAGTCGAGCGGCTGCACGTAACCCGAATCATAGTAGCCGCCCCCTTCGTCGAAGGTGATGAAGATGGCAGTGTCCTTCCACAGAGTCGGGTTCTTCTTTACGGCATCTACGATCTTCTTGCTGAAGCCCTCAAAGAGATTCATTTTTGAGGATGCCGGGTGACCGTCAACCAGGCCGCTGGGCTTTACGAACGACACCGCGGGCAACGTGCCCTTTGCAATGTCGCTGTAGAGGTTCTCCGTGTCCTGGATGTGAGCATCGCGGACAGAGGCGTTGGCCATGATGGAGGTGTCGTATTGGAAGGGATTGCAGATGGTGCAATACTCATCCGTATTTTTGCCGATGGCGTTGTAGTTGAGCTGATAGGGATCGTTGACGTAGTTATTCCATTGATCGCCATAGTACTTCCACGAGATGTTCTTCTTGATCATCTCGTCCCCGATGCTCGGGACCGATGAAGGCGGGATGGTGAAGACTGTGTTGTTGGGGTTTGTGTCGAGGTAGGCGTTCTTGCCGTTGCCGAAGTACCCCGGGTTGTAGTTGTTCAGCAGGTAATAGTGACCTGCCTGGCAGCGCGAGGGAATCTTCGGATTGAGCGAGCGGAGATACTTCACGATGGGAGCAACTCCGGGCTGCGTCTTATCTGCGCAGTTTGAATAGGAGCCGCCACCGTAGGACGGTGATCCGAAGGAGCCGCCGCCGTAACCATCTTCCATGTACCAGTTATTGGTGCCCGCTGCCGGATTGGGGTTCTCGATCTCGTCGACAACGCCTGCATTGGCTGTTCCCTGCGCCACTTTGGTGTTGTGCGGAGGCGTGGCCGGATGCCCGGAGGAGCCGCGTGCATGTGCGGTGCCGCCGGTTCCAGATCCTGCAGCTCGTTCCTGAGATGAATGATCACTTCATCGCCCGGTTTTACGCGCAGAGTCGGTGACTCCCGACCCTCTGCATCGGTGTAGCAATAGCGGGTTGTGCCATCGGGCTGCCGGGAGTTTCTGGCGGTCAGCGTCAGTTCCAAGAGGCCGTTTTCGCTGCGGAGATCCGCGGGTTCTTGGACGTTGCTGCGGGATGCGGGACGCGGGCAAGGGTCGGCTGTTGCCGAGGGGGCGTGCAGGGCACGGGGGCCGATCAGGAGGAATACGATAAAAACCGCGGCTGCTCCGCTGCGGGAGGATGGTTCCGAGGGTTCTGCAGCGAGTGCGGAGGAGGGTGCCACCTGCCGATTGTTCCAAGAAACGGCCTGCCCGTCGTTAAGGCGGGATGAACAGTCTGTGCGTTCCGATGTTGGCTGGGGGAAAGCTCCGCGTTACTCTTGGCGTGCGGTATACAGGATGATATTTGCCTGGGATTATTCGGGAGAGCCCTTGTCAGCGGAAATACTTCGCGTCCATCCGGATGAGCCGGAACCGGACCGTGTGAAATATATCGTCTCGCGTCTGCGTGCCGGCAGCGTGGTGGGGATGCCGACGGACACCTTCTACGGCCTTGCGGTGGATCCGGTGAACCTGCGCGCGGTCGAGAGCATTTACGAGATCAAGAGCCGGTTGAAGCACAAGCCGCTCTCGCTGCTAATTGCCGAGGTGGAGCAGGCGTACGAGCTGGCGCGCGACCTGGGAAATAGCTTCGACGTGCTGGCGGAGCGCTTCTGGCCGGGGCCGCTGACGCTGATTGTGCGCGCCGGGGCGAAGCTGCCGCTGCGCTCGACGGCGAACACGGGGAACGTGGCCTTGCGCGTGCCCGATGCGGCGATCCCGCGCGCCGTTGTGGCGGAGTTCGGGCTTCCCATTACGGCGACGAGCGCCAACCTGCACGGCGCGCCGGAGTGCACTCACGCCGCCGGCGTGCGGGACCAGATTGGGGAAAGGATCCCGCTGATCGTGGACGGCGGGCCGACGGTCCGGCGGGCGCACACGACGATCGTGGATCTGTCGGGCGGCGCGTATTCATGGCAGGTCCTAAGAGAGGGCGCGATTCCGACGCACGAGATTGCTCTGGCGATGCAAGGCTGAATCAAGGGGCTGGACATGGGGGCGGTAAGGGCGGGGACGGACGCGGTCGAGGAAGAGACAAAGCGGCGCGATCGACGCCACACTGTACGCGGGGCCCTGGCTGGAGTGCTGGCGATGGCGGTCGTCGGCGCGGCCTGCTGGGTGGTCTGGGTCTATAGCGAAATTGAGCACTACGCCGGGATCGACCAGGCGCGTCCGGCGGATGCGATCGCGGTGTTCGGCGCGGCGGAGTACGACGGCAGGCCGTCGCCCGTGTTGCGAGCGCGGCTGGAGCAGGGGCTGCTGCTCTATCGGCAGGGATTCGCGCCGCTGATCGTCACGCTGGGCGGGAGCGGCGATCCGGTGCACTCCGAGGGCGGCGTGGGGCATGACTTCCTGGTGGCGCAGGGGGTGCCGGAGAGCCGGGTCATCGCCGAGACGCAGAGCAGGACGACGGCGGCATCCGCGCGAAGGCTGGCGGCGATTGCCGAAGCAAATCACCTGCACATTATCCTGGCTGTGTCAGACGGGACGCACCTGTTCCGCATCCATCAACTTTGCGAAAGCTATGGGCTGACGGTGTACACATCGCCGCGGCCGGTGGGACGGCCTATCGGGCGAGGAGCGCGGTTCAGCCGGCTGGTGCACGAGATTGCCAGCTATACGGGATGGAAACTGGGATTGCGCTAGCAGGCACTTATATCCACTCCGTCTCAATGCGACGCATTCACATATTGGACATATCGGAGGTTAGAAACCTAGCCTTGTGACATGGTTGGGATCATGGCGGAGCTGCGGGTGTGGCGGGCGGAGGAGCGCGATCGTGAGGCGGCGTTCCGGCTGGTAGAGGAGTACAACGAAGCCGTCAACGTGCTGGTGCGCGATACGGCTGAGAGTTTTGCGCAGGATTATTTTGGCTCGGGCGCGGGAGTGTGGCTGGCAGGGAGCGGCGATGCAATCGTAGGCTGTATCGCGCTGCGTCCGCTGAAGACACGGGCGAAAGCCGGGGAGATCAAGCGGCTGTATGTGCGGCCGGAGTTTCGTGGAGCGGGAGCGGCCGCGGCCTTACTGACGGCTGTCGAGGGGTATGCGGCGGAGTACGGCTATCGCTGGCTGTACCTCGACTCGAAGGATGATCTCGCGGCGGCGATCCGATTCTATGCGCGGCATGGCTATGAGCCGTGCGAGCGCTACAACGAGAACCGGCAGGCCACGGTCTTCATGCGCAAGGCTGTGAGTTCGGCTTGAATTGCAGATCAAGAAACCGGAGCCAATGCAGTTGCCCGATCCCACCTTCAGCTCCGCTCCGGATGGGCACCCACATCTCGTGTTCACCCTTCGCGGTGACGAGGATTGGGGCACCGTCGTTCGGGCGGCGTGTGCTGATTTACAATCCGAGAGAAAGAATCACGTCCAATTTGTTGTTCATGAGGTAGATGCGAGTGCTGAGTCGAGCAGGGGCCAGAGCATTTTCGGTAATGCTCCGCCCCGCGAAAAATTTCTCGGCGTGGCTTTTTCTTGAAGAAAAGCCACAAGAACCAACGCTGGGTAGTCAACATGGATACCGAAAAAGCTCAAGGGCTCTGTGGCTTGCAGCCGCGGGCCTGCTGGGCCTACTAACCGGTTGTGGCGCCGAATATCGCCCTGTGGTGACACCGCAAAATCCAACCGGTCCCGCAGAGCAAGACCCTAACGCAAACTTCGTAGTCATTTCGGCAAACGCAGCCTCCACGAGCGGACTGGCTACGCTGATCAATGGGCCCGGCGATACCGTCCTGGCGCAGGCCACGCTGGGCAATGGCGCGTTTTCGTTTGCGCTGAACAGCAGTGGCAGCGTGGGCTACAGCCTGAACAGCAATGCGAATACGAACGTGACGATGGACGCCTATGCGGCCACGGCACCCAGTTCGGCGAATAGCACCTTCGGGCTGCAGACGCGCAATGTGACCAGCTCCACATTGACGCCGGGCTCGAACCCGACGGGCATTTTTGTGGGGGCAAACGACATATACCTGCTGGAGCCATACAGCGTGTTATCGCCGACTGCGCCGGCCGCGGCCGATGCGGCGCTTGGCGTGCTGACGCTGCAGGTACCGCCTTCGACTTCGAATACCGTGGCGACG
The DNA here is from genome assembly GCA_036376445.1 of Acidobacteriaceae bacterium. Lineage (GTDB taxonomy): Bacteria > Acidobacteriota > Terriglobia > Terriglobales > Acidobacteriaceae > KBS-83. The sequence goes on along the minus strand of DASVAI010000194.1, from coordinate 1,818 downwards.
GCACCGGCGCTGCAACAGGAGATTCCGATAGCGCCCAACCCAGTGCAGTTTGCGGGAACGCCGGTCTCGAGCCGCGTGTATGTGATCAGCCAGGGGCAGTCGGAGCTGACGAGCGGGACAGGCGCGCCGGTGACGCTGCCGATCAATGCCTGCAACACGCCAGGCGCGGTGACGACCCCGGGTGAAGTGGCATCGCTCGAGACCACGGTGAACACGGTGGACACGCACATCCCGGTGGGAATCTGCCCGATCTTCGGCATCATGTCCGGCGACAACAACCGCGCGTTCATTCTGAACCGCGGCAGCAACGATGTGACGGTGATCAATGTGCAGCAGAACGCGATTGATCCGCTGCATCCTACGATCCCATTGAGCACCGGCGCAGTGGCGGGGCTGGGGCCGGTACACGCTGCGCTGTATCAGCCGGCAGGCCTGCTGGTGACAGCGAATTACGATTCGAACACGATCACGGTGATCAACGTCGGGCTGGACATCTACGGCAACGACGGCCCGAACTTCGGCCAGACACACACCATCCCGGTGGGCAAGGGCCCGGTCGCGGTGACGATCCTGCAGGATGGCACGCGCGCCTATGTTGCCAACCAACTGGCCGGCACGGTGTCCGTGGTGGACCTGACGAGCTTTACGGTGAAGTCGACGATCCCGGTGTATGGCGGCGCGCATCCGGACGCGATTGCTTCGATTTCAGGAATCGGGACGGGAGCGGTGTACGTGCTTGCGAAGGACAGCCAGTACATTACAGCGATCCGAACCGATACCGATCAGGTGACTGCGAACATTTTCCTGCAGAGCTTCGGCATGGCGCTGCAGGCGACGACGCAGACCGCGGGCGGTCCCAGCAACTCGCCGCCGGGCGGCAGGAACGGGCAATACAACAGCATCGTGGTGAGCCGCGCGGCGGGCCAGGGCGTGCCGTGTAATCCGGTGCGGGATCCCTCGCCGTATTGCCAGATGGGCGTGCAGTAGCGGCAGACAAAACCAGACAACGGCAGACAGACCCAGACGACAGCAGATCAAGCGAAGGTCTCTTTGGATTCTCTGCCGTTTTCTTTATGCCACTTCCAGCGTGCGCAGTAGGAAGGCGTAATCGAAGGCGATCTCGCGCAGGTAGTCATAGCGGCCGGAGGCTCCGCCGTGGCCGGCGGCCATGTTGGTGTAAAGCAGCAGCGGCGTTTCGTCCTCCTTCAGAGTGCGCAGCCTGGCGACGTACTTGGCGGGCTCCCAGTACATGACCTGGCTGTCGTTGAGCGAGGTCTTGACCAGGATCGCGGGATAGCTGCCGGGCTTCAGGTTGTCATATGGCGAGTAGCTAAGCATGTAGGCGAAGGCCTCCGGCTCGTTGGGATTGCCCCATTCTTCGTATTCCGGAACCGTGAGCGGCAGGGTGGAGTCGAGCATGGTGTTCATCACGTCGACGAAGGGCACGTGCGAGATGACCGCGTGGAAGAGATTCGGGCGCATGTTGGTGACGGCGCCCATCAGCAGACCGCCGGCACTGCCGCCTTCGATCGAGACGCGCGCCGGATCGCCATACCCATTGCGGGTAAGGTGCTCGACCGCGGTGACGAAGTCGGTGAAGGTGTTGCGCTTCTGCATAAGCCGGCCGGCATCGTGCCAGGGCTTGCCCATGTCTCCGCCGCCGCGGATATGCGCATAGGCGAGCACCACACCGCGATCGAGCAGACTGAGCCGATTGCTGTTGAAGCCAACCGGCAATGAGTAGCCATACGAGCCGTAGGCATAGACGTGCAGCGGATTGCTCGTGGTCTTCCGGTCGCGGCGGTAGACGATTGAGAC